>NZ_PYNX01000021.1:0-72866 GCF_003026755.1 Photobacterium sp. GB-50 | reverse complement strand
CTCTTAGCCATCCATGGCTTCGCGATATTAGAACATCCATGTTCGTCGGAGCGGTAGTTCAGTTGGTTAGAATACCGGCCTGTCACGCCGGGGGTCGCGGGTTCGAGTCCCGTCCGCTCCGCCACTTTATTTAGACACAGTTAAGTCTTTAAAATAACTACAGGGGTGTAGCTCCAATTGGCAGAGCAGCGGATTCCAAATCCGCGTGTTGGGAGTTCGAATCTCTCCACCCCTGCCATCTTCAAGAAAGCCTCGTCAGAAATGACGGGGCTTTTTTACGTCTGGATATTATTAGCTCCGCTATGTTCTTTTTAACTCTCTTGTATTGATTTCTTTTATTGAATGTAAATTATCATTGTATTCACTCTTCAATGTATTCTGCTGTTGATATTGTATTGCTTGGTGTAAAAGCAAAAAAGGAGGGGTATGATTACGCTTATAAGCAAAGAGATTGACCTATCGCTAACAATAAAATCTCGAGCTTAGGTAAGATTAAGTGATAATCTAGTGCTGCTAACATTGATCAATCAAGGAGAGTTCATGCCTCATCTTCGTTTCCGTGCTGTAGAGTTTGATGCAGTGAAAACATTATCAACAGATCTTGTTGATGAACTTCAACCACTTATGTCATGTCCTCGCGAAGATTTTACTCTAGAGCATATTCCGGCATCTTTTATCTTTGACGGAGAAGTATCTGATGCTTACCCGTTTGTAGAAGTTTTGTGGTTTGAGCGCGGACAAGAAACGCAAGATAAAGTTGCAGCGGTAATAACCGCTTCTATACGTAAAGTACTGGGTGATAAAGATCAGGATGTTGCCGTCATTTTTACCGCATTAACGGCAACCGCTTATTATGATAATGGCGAACATTATTAATATTCCTCTCTAAAACAGATATTCAAACGTTTAAGTATTCATTTTTATAAGTCAGCTTATATCCAATAGGCTGACTTACTCTGTTTAAGGGGTCGTATGGCACGTTATACAAAAACGAAGCTTGTTGCTGGTGTCGGGGTGGTGGCAGGGGCGTTAGGCCTTGGGGCTTTTAATGCTTCTTTTGATATATCAACCCAACCTGATGTTACTAATGAGGTCTTTGCTCCACACCTCTCGTATCGTTGTATGGAAAGTGTTATTGCGCCGCCATTGGATATTGATGGTGAATTAACGGTAGCGGTCTGGAACATCTATAAACAACAACGCAGTAATTGGCGTAAGGCTTTAGAGTCTTTTTCAGCAGGAACGGATTTAGTTTTACTGCAAGAAGCGAGCTTAAATACTGATTTAAAATCATACCTTGATGATAATAGCTGGATGGTACGGATGGCGAATGCTTTTCGTTTCCTAGATACGCCGGCAGGGGTGATGAATTTATCTCGAGTAGACTCTAAGCAGACGTGCGCTTATCTAGCCATGGAGCCTTGGTTACGATTACCAAAGTCAGCATTGTTATCAGAGTTTTCGCTTTCTAATGGGCAAACACTGGTTGTTGTGAACTTGCACGGTGTGAACTTTGCATTAGGGCTTGATGAGTACAAAGCACAGCTCAATAGTTTAAAAGATGTGTTGTCCAATCATGTTGGTCCAATCATTTTGGCTGGGGATTTTAATACTTGGCGTCAGGGGCGGATCAAGGTGCTAAAGTCGTTTGCACATTCATTAGGATTGAAAGAAGTATCATTTGCAGATGATCAACGTATTCGTATCTTAGGCAAGCCACTTGATCATTTGTATTATCGTGATTTAACGTTAGTTAAATCAGAAGCACCAAGAACTGATGCTTCTGATCATAATCCGCTACTTGCATCGTTTAGGTTGAAGTAACAAGACGAGCGACGAAGTTGCTAGGCCACAATAATCAGTAGTGGCCAAACGATAAGTGTTAATGCCCAAGGTAATACGGCAACAATAATTGCTTTAGGACGATCAAAGTCAGTCCAAGCGCCTACAGCTGCATAAGTGAGTGCAATATACCAAGGCGCTAACAATGGTATTGTGGTCGCAAACGGTGCCCATGGATTGTTTAACGGTAACTTTAATAGCCCATTAATGCTGTTTAAATCAGCGGCATTGGGCAGAATATTTGCAGAATTAAAGATAACATTTATATAACTCGCAATATCACCAATAAATGCAGGTAACATGATAAAGCAAGAGGCTGCTAACCATTTACCGTAACTGTGTTGATATTGACTTCCTTTAGTGGCCATTTTTAACCATAATGCCAGTAGAAAAATAACCGCAGTTCTGCCTGAAAAATCGCTAAATACTTCTCCTGCTAGTAATACTTCTTTTGTTAACCACGCTTGTTTTACGGATTCATCCACACTACCCAGTTGGCTTTGTAAGGCTTGCTGTAACCAAGGTAGATCAACGTGATTAAAGTAACTCCCCCATAAGATAAATGAGCCGAAAATAATGATGATGTAGGGTAAGAACGCCCACTTTGGACGTTCATAAACCGCTGCAAAACAATCAATCGGCGAACGGAAAAGATCAACAAGAGCAATTAATGGATTTTTGGACGGTGTCATGCTTTAACCTTGCTTGTATCTATAACCAGTTTAAGTGTTTGGCCCTGTTTTAGATACTTTTTACTATTGAGATTATTCCATTTTACTATTTGTTTTACTGTCACTTTGTGACGTTGTGCAATAACACTTAAACTATCGCCATTTTTTACTTTATAGCTAATTGTTTTGACTTTATTGGTTGATTTTCCAGTACTTGTCGATACTTTATTATCAGAAACTTTTAGTTTTTGACCTAAATGTAACGTTGATTTCGTGGAGAGTTTATTCGCTTTCGCTAGTGCGTTAACAGAGGTGTTGTATTGACGTGCAATTGTCCACAAGCTATCACCTTTACGAACGGTATGGTGTGTGTGAGCAACCGCATTGCTGTGCTGAGTACGAACTAAGGCATAACTTGATATTGGCAGTTTAAGTTGCTGGCCAATACGTATATTGCTCGTTTTGAGGTGGTTTGTTTGTTTAATCGCACTGATTGTTGTGTTATGACGAGCGGCTATTACACCTAAGCTATCGCCAGACTTAACTGTGTAAGTCGTAGTTCTTAAGGCTTTATTCCTATTATTAGCTAATGCGCGATTAAATTTATTGACGCTGTTTATTGGCAATAATAAATCGTTTAACCCATTAGGTGCCGTAACGCCTCGACGATAAGCCGGATTTAGCGCTTTTATTTCAGCTGTGCTGATACCTGCAAACTTTGCTGCAATATTAAGATCGATTTGTGTATTGGGCTTAACTATTGCAACCGCAGGTTTGTTACTAATTGCGGGTAATGTGATGCCGTATTTTTTCTGATTTTTGATAATATCAGCAACAGCATAAAGTTTAGGCACATAACTACTGGTTTCATCCGGTAGATCTAAATCCCAATAATCGGTTGATTTACCAAGCGCTTTATTTTTCTTAATGGCATTAAATACTCGGCCTTCACCGGTATTGTATGCAGCAAGTGCGTACTGCCAATTACCATCAAACTTTTTATTAAGATAAGTCAGTAGATTTAATGCAGCATTTGTTGATTTCACAATATCGCGACGACCGTCGTACCAACTATTTTGCTTTAAGCCAAAGCGACGACCTGTATCGGGGATAATTTGCCATAAACCTGCCGCTGCCATATTAGAGTAGGCGTTTTGATCAAATGAGCTTTCTACAATAGGCAGTAAGGCAATTTCTAATGGCATACCGCGTTTCTCAACTTGTTCTGTAATGTAGTACAAGAAAGGTTGAGCACGTTCTGCAATGATTTCTAAATTGCGAGGGTGTTCTAAGTACCAGTTACGGTAATAACGGATACGTTTATTATTTGGGATGTGGGTATCGATTTGCATGCCAATGCGATCCCAGACATTTTTTTGTTGTTGGGGTGTAATTTTTTTTACTTCTGAAGTTACCTTGTCTGGTTGGGATTCAAACAAGGGGGGAATGACTTCATTTGTCGGTTTTACAACGACGGTATTTACATCGTTAGTCTCGGCTTTTTTGGTGATAGGCTGTGATGTTTCACAGCCAACTAATAAAAGCACGCTTGCTAAAAGAATCCGTGATTTCATAACTGTCGTCTATTGCTAAAGTGGCTGGAGATAATACGTGTCCAACCACCTTAGTGACAAGGTCTAGTATGTTAAAACTTATCTTTCCAACGTCGAAGTGCTGCGAAAGTCTCAAGATCGGAGTTATCATATGCTTTATCAGCAACAGAACGCTTGATGCTAGGTTGATCGCAACGTAAAAAAGGATTGATGCGTTTTTCTTGACTTAGTGTTGATGGAAGCGTTGATTTTCCGTTGGCACGAAGTCGAATCACTTTATCGCGGTATTGCTGTAGGTGGGGATTATCTTGCTCAGCGACAAGAGCAAAAGCGAGATTACTTGCGGTGTATTCGTGAGCACAAAAAACTTCTGTTTCATCAGGAAGGCTAGCAATTTTTTGTAGTGAATCGAACATTTGTGCTGGCGTGCCTTCAAATAAGCGTCCACAACCCGCCGAGAAAAGGGTATCACCACAAAAGAGTTTTTCATCCCCGACATAAGCGACATGACCTAAGGTATGGCCTGGAACACTAAGCACCATAAAACGTTCACCAAAAATATCCACTTGGTCGCCATCTTCTACTGGCTGCGTTAGCCCAGGGATTGGCTCATTAACCGGACCAACGACTTTCGTTGATGGAAAGCGGCGTTTGAGTTCACTGATCCCCCCGATATGATCATGATGATGGTGAGTGATTAAAATCGCATCAAGGGTAAAACCGAATTTATCGATGGTTTCTAAAACCGGAGTTGCATCACCGGGATCGACAACGACACAGTGATTATCTTTGTTGTGAATGAGCCAGATGTAATTGTCATTAAATGCGGGTATGCTTTTAACTGTTAGCATGAATTTCTTCTCCAGCCTTATTCAAGTGTTGAGCAGTACTATTATGAAGCCAGCGCGTACAGTAACACATATTGAAGTGCCTTATTCTTGGTCTAATGTGACCAATGGTGAATGGGCGGCACAATTATTACAAGCTCGAATCGATGAGTGGTGTCCGAAGCTGTTTGGTTACCATATGTTAAAGCTTGGTGGCTTAAGTGCAGAGCTGACCAGTCACCATTGTAATATCCAACATCAAATTAGTGTAGATAAATTCAGTAGTTATCGTAACGTCGAGGCTGAATCTTTTGAATTGCCCTTTATTGAAAAGTCATTTGATGCGTGTTTGCTTATTCATCAGCTCGATTATTCAACGGATCCTCATCGATTATTGCGTGAAATTGATAGAGTTACTGTTGATGACGGCTACCTGTTACTTAGTGGTAATAATCCATTAAGTGTTAATGGGTTTTGTGGATTATTGCCGTGGAATAGAAAAAAAGCGCCATGGAATGGACGAATGTATTTATCCTCTCGAGTGATTGATTGGCTTAGGTTGTTAAACTATGAGGTGATATATCACGAAACATTTGCGGTATTACCTTCTACGCGTCATTTAACGTGTTCAGCATGGCTGGAAAATATCTTATCAGAACCCTTATCTGTAGTCGGAAGTTTGTACTTTATCGTGGCTAGGAAGCGTACTTTTCCATTAAAACCGATAGAACCAAAATGGAAAGTGAGACGTCAATTGGCTCCGTTACAAGTAAATTGTCGTACCGAAGCCTGTAATAAAATGGAGAAGAGAGATGAGGCGTATAAAAAGTCAAACTAATTGGCTTGGTAACCTTCGTCAGTAAAGGTGGGTTTTTCTGCCGCGGCTCTAGCTAATACATCGCAACGTTCATTTTCTGGATGACCCGCGTGACCTTTTACCCAATGCCATTGCACCTGATGACGTTGGGTTTCTGTGTCTAAACGTTGCCATAAATCTGCATTTTTTACCGGCTTTTTATCGGCTGTTTTCCAGCCCCGTTTTTTCCAATTATGGATCCACTGGGTAATTCCTTGACGCACATACTGGCTATCAGTGGTAAGATCAACTAAACATGATTCCTTAAGGCTTGCTAACCCTTCAATGGCTGCAAGTAGCTCCATTCGATTGTTAGTTGTCATGAAAAAGCCGTCACTTAATTCTTTTTCATGTTGCTTGTACCTAAGTACTGCGCCATAGCCACCGGGACCTGGATTACCTAAACAAGAACCGTCTGTGTAAATTTCTACCTGCTTCATCATATTTGGTAGTATTGCCCTAGATAAAAACTTAAGTCTGACACATAAGCCACTATGAAAGCCACTAACCAACGCATTATTGTATTTGATACAGAAACTACCGGTATGAATATGACGGGCCCGCACTATGAAGGGCATCGGATTGTTGAAATTGGTGCGGTTGAAATCATTAACCGTAAATTAACCGGTAAAACATTCCATGTTTATATCAAGCCTGATCGCCCAATCGATCCTGAAGCGATTGATGTTCACGGTATTACGGATGAGTTCTTAATCGGTAAGCCGAGCTATGCTGACATCCATCAAGAGTTTATCGACTTTATTGATGGTGCAGAGCTGGTGGCTCATAACGCATCGTTCGATATTGGCTTCATGGATTATGAATTCCAGTTAATGGGATCTGATCTTAAGAAAACGGAAGATCTCTGCAAAGTAACGGATACCTTGGAAATGGCAAAACGCCTCTTTCCTGGTAAACGTAATAACCTTGATATTCTTTGTTCACGTTATGGCATAGATAACTCGCATCGAACGCTCCACGGGGCTTTGCTCGATGCCGAGATCCTTGCTGATGTTTACTTAATGATGACGGGTGGTCAAACATCATTGAAATTAAGTGGCGATAACGAAGGGGATAGTGAGAAAGAATTTGCGATAAAGCGTTTAGTCGGAGAGAGAAAAGGGCTAAAGGTTATCTGTGCTTCTGCCGATGAATTAGTTTCACATGAAGAAAGACTCGATTTGATTGGTAAAAAAGCTGACGTTCTTTGGCGTCTGTAGGAGAGTTATGCTGAAGCGGTTATTAATATGTATGGCTGTCTGGCCATTATTTGCTTGGGCGCAAGATAATGATCGGATGACGTGGCTTGATAACCGTTTCCGTGTGGATCCAACAATAAAGCAAGTGTCTTTCATGGTTAAACGAGAGCAACCAAGTCGCCCTGTGGTGTTGGTTGCGCCGGATGGCACGAAATATTACTCCAGTCGTCACCCTAAGCATGTTTCTTGGTATTCTGAAAATGATCTCGATATTATTTCGATTGATGAGCCAATGGCTGGACCTTGGCAAGCAATTGGACGTGTGTCGCAAGATAACCGTATTACCTTGCTGTCTAATCTTCACCTAACAGCAGATACGTTGCCGCAGAATTTATACCAATCTGAAGTGTTAAAGTTCTCAGCAAAACTGTTGCAGAATGACCAACCTTTAACCGTCCGTGACTTTTTAGATCGGGTTAAATTGCGTGTGTCATTTTACCCCTATATATCGAAAGAGCAGCAACTCGTTCATGATGTACAGCCTGAGCCAATAGTGGTGGGTAATTTTGAAGATAATGGTCAAGATCGTGATGAAGTGGCAGGGGATGGTATCTTTACTGTTTCTCTTCCTGTAACGGTTGCACCGGGTAAATACCGGGTTGTGATTAAATCAATGAATGGTGTTTTTACGCGAGCCATAGAGCAAGAAGTATTAGTTTACCCTAAACCGTTTTCTGCCACTCTCATTAAAAGTCATAAGCCGCAAGAACCTCACCAGTTAGTCGTATTACCACAAGATGATGCGTTGGTCGCAGGATCGTTAGCTGCTTATATTCGCTACGGTACACCAAAGACCAAGCAGCAAATTATTCAGCAACGAACATTACCAAATGAAACTAAGCTGTCGATGGGATTACCTTTTGATGGTGAGGCGGGGAAATATTCGTGGGAAGGTTGGATCTATGGTACTGATCGTTTGTATCAACGCGAGCTGATATTTCCGTTAGTTGAGAGCCATTTTGCGGTGATTAATAATATTCGTTCAGAAACTCATGTTGAGATCACGCCTATCGATAAAGCGGAACTTGAACGACAACAGATATTGAAAGAAATTGAATTGCAAAAAACCTCACGTGAAAAAACACTTAGCGTGATGGTAATGGGGAATATAGCGGTAATCGTATTGGTCATTAGTGGAATATGGGGCTGGCGAGTATTTAAAAAGCGTCGAAAAGAGAAAAAAGAAGCCCTTGTTTTACCCTTATAAACAATGGTCAGAGAACAAAGAAAAGGGAAGCGCTAGCTTCCCTTTTGTATTTTTAACTGACTTCAACAACGAAATATGTCGTGCTTAAGCCGCGTGATTGATTGAGTAATCAGGGTTTGTCTTTGCTGCTAATTGTTCAGGCTCAAAGTCATCAACATTAATCGTACGTAAACGACCTAATTCTGCACGGCGCAATAACTCAGCTTCAGCATGTTCAATTACACCGAGTTCAAGCCCTTTATCTGCAACATTACCTAACTGTACAAACGGATATTTTTTGTTCGCAGCTTTACACACTCGATCATAAATCGGCTCAGCGGCAAGAATATCGTTAAGTGCAGCTTCCATCATACCGACTGGATTCCCTTCAGATGCTTCTAAGAATTGACCTCGACCTAGGCGATCTCGAGTTTCTGATGGTGTTTGTGCTAAACGAGCAACGGCATGATCTAAGTTATCACTTGGTTTGATACGACGTTGACCTAATGGGAACAATACAACACGTAGTGCGCCAGCAATGAACTTATTAGGGAAGTTACTTAGGAAGTCATCAAGGGCTGTTTCTGCTTGGTATAATGAATCCTGTAGACCCCAATGTACTAATGGAAGATCTTGCTGTTGATAACCATCATCGGCATAACGTTTTAGTGTTGCTGATGATAAATAAAGCTGGCTAAGCACATCACCTAAACGGGCAGATAAACGCTCTTTACGTTTTAATGAACCACCAAGCACAGCCATAGAAATATCAGCCAGTAGAGCAAGGTTAGCACTGTAGCGGTTGAGTTGTTGGTAATAACGTGTGGTTGCATCTTTACGTGGTGCGGATGAACCGTAGCCATCGGTAATACCTAACCAGAAAGAGCGTGCCATGTTACTTATCACGAAGCCAACATGCGCAAATACGGCTTTATCAAAGCTTTCTAAGGCTTGTTTTTTATCATCATTATAAGCAGCGTTCATCTCTTCTAACACATAAGGGTGACAACGGATGGCGCCTTGTCCAAAGATGATCATTGAACGTGTTAGAATATTCGCTCCTTCAACGGTGACTGCAATAGGTGCTCCTTGATAAGCACGAGCAATAAAGTTGCTCGGTCCCATACAGATCCCTTTACCACCGACAATATCCATCGCATCAATCACACCGCGTTGGCTACGATGGGTACAATGGTATTTTACAATCGCAGAGATAACGGAAGGTTTTTCTCCAAGATCGATACCCGCGACGGTTAGAGTACTGGCTGCATCTAAGACATAAGCATTACCCGCAATACGTGCAAGTGGCTCTTCAATCCCCTCCATTTTACCAATAGGCATTTTAAATTGTCGACGAATACGAGCATAAGCCCCTGTTGCGATTGCTGCGGTTTTTAATCCACCCGTTGAATTAGACGGGAGCGTAATACCGCGACCCACCGATAGACATTCCACTAGCATACGCCATCCTTGGCCTGCCATTTCCTGACCACCGATAATAAAATCAATAGGAACAAAGATCTTGTTACCTTTAGTAGGACCATTTTGGAATGGTACGTTAAGAGGGAAGTGACGACGGCCAATCTCAACGCCCTCTAGATCGGTTGGGATCAATGCACAAGTGATACCCAGATCTTTTTGATCTCCGAGTAAGTTGTCAGGATCCGAAAGTTTAAAGGCAAGACCTAGTACCGTAGCCACCGGTGCTAGAGTGATGTAACGTTTGTTCCATGTTAATTCCATACCAAGAACTTCTTCGCCTTGCCACAGACCTTTTTTCACAATACCGAAATCTGGGATAGAACCAGCATCTGAGCCTGCTTCTGGGCTAGTTAAGGCAAAACAAGGGATTTCCTGGCCAGCTGCTAAGCGGGGTAAATAATGGTTTTTTTGCTCTTCAGTACCATAGTGTTGAAGCAGTTCACCTGGACCTAGTGAATTAGGCACACCAACGGTTGATGATAATACCGCAGAAGCACCGGTTAATTTTTGCAGAACTAAAGATTGGGCATAAGCAGAAAACTCAAGTCCACCATATTGCTTTTTAATGATCATGGCGAAGAATTTATGATCTTTTAAGTATTGCCATACTTCGGGTGGTAGATCGGCAAGTTCATGGGTAATTTGAAAATCATTTACCATGCGGCAAAGTTCATTTACTGGTCCATCGAGAAAAGCTTGCTCTTCTGCTGAAAGGGTTGGTGCAGGGATATCATGGAGCTTTTTCCAGTCTGGATTACCACCAAATAAATCAGCTTCCCACCACACTGTACCCGCATCGATTGCTTCTTTTTCGGTACGAGACATTTCTGGCATGACACCTTGAAAGGCTTTTAACGCAGGAGCTGCGAGATATTTTTTACGTAAGGCTGGGATATTAAGAGGAATCGCAATCGCAGCGAAAATTAACCAACTAATAATACCTGTAATGGAAAAAACAGTACCAATTAATAGTGTTGCAGCAATTACTGCCGTAAAGGTTTTTAACGACGCGCGATGATACGCCAATATGAACATAACACCGATAAAACCAATGACATACGCAAGCGTAACCATAGTGATTCTCCTTAATCTGTATAGTAAGACTACTTACACATCATCAAGAATAATCGAGCGACACCTGATTTCATGATGAAGAGTTCAGTACATTGCTACACATTTTATTGTTAATTGTAGGGTAATTATTATTAAGGTAAGAGGTCTTACCACTTTTAAATTATTGTAATGCGTTTTTTAACAAAATGTAAAATAGTTTTTTGATATGAAAGTAAACTGTTATGTGTACAAAGTGGGCTGAGGTCAGGTTATTAAAGGGATTGATCGAAATCATTGTGACTATTTTTTTTACTTGCAGATTTTTAGCAGAGCGTTAACATACGCCGTGTTGTGATACTGTTCACGTTATTTTGAGTGGTTGAGTTCTGACCATCTGTACTGAATGGTATTTCCCTTTGTTGCCTTTCCCGATTCCGACTGACACATGCCCGCCGGACTCCCTTACATCGGGTTGACATCAATTCCTGTTTATCAAATGTACGCAAAGTACAAGAGGTCTTGTTGTGTTGTTATTTCATGCTTTATCACAGGCGTGGAAGGATGGTTATTCCTTCTCTAAATTTCGTGCCGATATTGTATCGGGTATTACGGTCGGTATTGTGGCGATTCCATTGGGGATGGCATTAGCAATTGCTGTCGGTGTGCCACCACAACATGGATTGTATACCGTCATTGTGGCGGGCTTTTTAGCGGCGTTATTAGGTGGTTCACGATTTAATATCACAGGCCCAACCGCAGCCTTTGTAGTCATCCTTTTACCGATCACTCAAAAATATGGCTTATCAGGCTTAATGTTAGCGACCATGATGTCAGGCATTATCCTGTTATTGATGGGCGTTTTCCGCTTAGGACAGCTGGTGGCGTATGTACCATACCCAGTTACCACCGGATTTACTGCCGGTATCGGTTTTGTTATTGCTTTTTTACAACTTAAAGATTTATTAGGCCTACATCTTCAAGGTAGCCCAATCCATTTTCCTGAAAAAGTGATGTCGTATGCCCATGCACTACCTACCACGAACTATGCTGATGCGATTGTCGGTGTGGTCACCATTTTTGTTTTTATTGGCTGGGCGAAATTAAAAACGCGTATTCCACCCCATTTAGTTTCATTACTGGTAGGGACGGTTTTAGCTTTAGCATTAAATAAATTTGGCCCTGAGCATGTGACTTTGCTGGGTGAAAAATTTAGCTACACCATTGGTAGCCTTGTAGGTCATGGTATTCCACAAGAAGCACCGCAGTTTATTGCGCTGTGGAAGTCCAATACATTTAATTGGGCCACCGTAATTGAATTAATGCCTTCAGCATTAACTATCGCGATGCTAGGTTGTATCGAATCACTATTATGTGCGGTTGTAGCAGACGGTATGACAAGTAAAAAGCACAATCCGAATGCAGAGCTTGTCGGTCAAGGGATCGCGAATATTGTCGTCCCTTTCTTTGGCGGAATTCCAGCAACGGCGGCGATTGCTCGCACAGCGACCAATATTCGCTCTGGTGCGTTTTCACCGATATCTGGTATGACGCATGCGCTTTTTGTTTTAGCTGCGATGATTGTATTAGCACCAGCGCTATCGTTTGTTCCGATGAGTGCGTTGGCTGGCTTACTGATCATGGTTGCGTGGAATATGTCTGAAGCACCTCACTTTGTGCATACATTAAAGGTTGCACCTCGTCGTGACGTTGCCGTCTTGATGACATGCTTTATCTTAACCGTTGCATTTGACATGGTTGTCGCTGTTATTGTCGGTTTATTACTTGCGGGCGTGTTATTTATTCAGCGTATTGCGACATTAACGACAGTTACGATTTCACATGATGAGCATCCACATCTCAACTTTGGCGGTGATGTAGTGGTTTATGATATTAATGGCCCATTATTTTTTGCTGCGAGTGAGAAAGCTTTTTCTGTTATTGAACATGCAACGACAGAAACGCGTGCGGTTGTGCTCGATTTTAGTGATGTATCAACCATTGATATTACGGCGATTCATGCCTTTGATATGGCGTTAGATCGCTTGTCTGAGTTACCTGTCTATTTATTAGGTACGCAGCCGCATGTTGAACGTAAACTCTACCATGCTGGAATATTTGAAGCTGAGAATGTGCATTTAGCTCACTCTGTTAGTCAATTACAGCAAGTTTTACTGATTAATTCTCACAATCATTCTGATCAGGAGTCGACACTGTAAGTTATTTGTATGTAAACTGCGAATAACGGTGTATTTAAAACATCAAGCGGGTATTTACCCGCTTGATTTGTATCTAAAGAATAATAGAGAGAATCGCTTATGTATCAGGATCTGATCCGCGCTGAATTAACAGATGCAGCTGATGTACTCAATCGCTTTTTAAGTGATGATAAAAACCTTGCAGATATTGAGGCGGCAGCAAAGCTATTGGCTGATTCCTTTAAACAAGGCGGTAAAGTATTGTCTTGCGGTAACGGCGGCTCACATTGTGATGCAATGCACTTTGCTGAAGAACTAACAGGTCGTTACCGTGAAAACCGCCCTGGTTATCCTGGTATTGCGATTTCTGATCCAAGCCACTTATCGTGTGTAAGTAATGACTTCGGTTATGAATACGTATTTTCACGCTATTTAGAAGCCGTTGGCGCTAAAGGTGATGTATTGTTTGGTTTGTCTACTTCTGGTAACTCAGGCAATATTTTAAAGGCAATTGAAGCGGCAAAGGCCAAAGGCATGAAGACAATAGCCTTAACCGGTAAAGATGGTGGTCAAATGGCTGGCTTAGCGGATGTTGAAATTCGTGTTCCTCACTTTGGTTATGCGGATCGCATTCAAGAAATCCATATTAAGATTATTCATATTTTAATTATGCTAGTGGAAAAGGAAATGGCAGCAGAATAAGCCTTAGGTCATTCTGGCTATCGATAAGTATCGTTAATCAATAATAAAGGGCATAAAGGAAAATGTGTGAATTGCTAGGCATGAGCGCAAATGTGCCAACAGATATTTGTTTTAGTTTTACGGGATTAATGCAGCGAGGAGGCAATACAGGCCCTCATCGCGATGGTTGGGGCATTACGTTTTATGAGGGTAAAGGTTTTCGAACCTTTAAAGATCCGAATCCAAGCTGTCAGTCCCGTATTGCTGAATTAGTCCAACAATATCCGATAAAAAGTCGTGCAGTGGTGAGCCATATTCGCCAAGCTAACCGAGGAGCGGTGAATTTAGAAAACACCCATCCTTTTACGCGTGAGTTATGGGGTAATTATTGGACGTTTGCTCATAATGGTCAGCTAACGGGTTATGAGAGTTTAGAAACAGGTCGTCATAAAGCGGTAGGTGATACCGACAGTGAAATTGCTTTTTGCTGGTTACTCAATCAACTTGAGTCTAGATTTCCAGAATTACCTGACGATTTAAACCCAGTATTTAGTTACTTTGCTCAGTGTTGTGATCAGTTACGTCAGCTTGGCGTTTATAATATGCTGTTAAGCAATGGTGAGTACGTACTTACCTATTGCACTAATAATTTACATTGGATCACGCGTCGAGCACCATTTGGACAAGCATCATTAATTGATGAAGATGTCACGATTGATTTTAAGCAAGAAACAACTCCTGATGATGTTGTGACAGTTATCGCTACTCAGCCATTAACCAATGATGAAAATTGGCACAAAATGGCAACAGGCGAGTTTATTGTGTTTCACTTTGGTGAGCCTGTTTTCAACCAGTTAGTGGCTGAAGGTAAAACAGAATAATGGTTATTTTCTGTCACTATTGAAGTGGTATTATCTGCAATAGTAAAAAGGCGATCTTACGATCGCCTTTTTTATTGTGCTGCATATCCTTGAGCGGGGAGTTCAATACCATCTAGGATAGCTTTGCCGTCACTACTCATGGTCAAACGATTTTCCGCTAACCATTGAGTTACAAGTGGATAAATAGCATGTTCTTGCTTTTGAACACGAGCTGTTACTTCTTCAACGGTGTCATTGTCAAAAATAGGCACTCTGGCTTGTAAAATAACAGGGCCGCCATCCAATTCTTCTGTTACGAAGTGGACACTGGTGCCATGTACGTCATCGCCAGCATCCATCGCTCGTTGGTGAGTATTTAAGCCGGGATACTTAGGAAGGAGTGATGGGTGAATATTTAGCATCTTTCCTTTAAAGCGACGAACAAAGTCTGCGCTCAAAATACGCATAAATCCGGCTAAAATAACCACATCGGGTTTGAACTGTTCAATACAATCCGCTAAGGCTTCATCATATTGTTCACGGTCAGCATACTGATTAGGCGCAATATGTATCGCTTCAATATTGGCATTACGCGCACGTTCTAACCCATAAGCATTTTCTTTATTTGAGATCACAGCGGTTATTTGACTGTTTTTAATCAAACCTGCACTGCATGCATCGATAATCGCTTGGAGATTACTTCCGCTACCTGAAATAAGGACGACGATATTTTTCATATTTGGTACTACCATTTATTGAAAGGTTATCGGTATGTAGATAGCAGAATGAGGACATAGCGTCCTCATTCTTTTTATTACGAGTCAGCACTGTTGAGAGTTATTTGATCTCGACTTGCTCTTCGTTATCAGCAGCGTTTGCAATTTCACCTAGTAGCCATGCGTTTTCGCCTTCAGCGTTTAGGATATCAATGGCTTGTTGTGCTTGATCTTGTGGAAGGGCAATGACAAGGCCAACACCACAGTTAAACGTACGGTACATTTCGTAAGTTTCGACATTACCTGCAGTTTGTAGCCAGTTGAAGATGGCAGGCCATTGCCAGCTTGCGCCATTTACAACCGCTTTTGTGCCTTTAGGAAGTACACGTGGGATATTTTCCCAGAAACCACCACCTGTAATGTGTGAAATAGCATGTACGTCACAGCTTTCCATCATTTTTAGCGTTGATTTAACGTAAATTTTAGTTGGTGTTAATAGATGTTCAGAAAGTGTTTTACCTTCTAATTCTTGATTCAAATCGGCATTGGAAACGTCAATGATTTTACGTACTAATGAGTAACCGTTTGAGTGTGGGCCGCTTGAACCGACAGCGATAAGTGCATCACCAGCCGTCACTTTTGAGCCATCGATGATATCTGCTTTTTCAACAACACCAACGCAGAAACCTGCCACGTCATAATCTTCACCGTGGTACATACCCGGCATTTCAGCAGTTTCACCACCAATTAGAGCACAACCTGATTGGATACAGCCTTCGCCAATACCTGTTACAACACTTGCTGCTGTATCAATATCTAACTTACCGGTTGCGTAGTAATCAAGGAAGAACAGAGGTTCAGCACCTTGAACAATAAGATCGTTCACACACATAGCAACCAGATCGATACCGATTGAATCGTGTTGGTTTAAATCCATAGCCAAGCGAAGTTTAGTTCCTACACCATCCGTGCCTGAAACTAAAACGGGCTCTTTATATTTGGTTGGTAGTGAACAAAGTGCACCAAAACCACCAATTCCCCCCATAACTTCTGGGCGATGAGTACGTTTTACCACCCCTTTAATACGGTCTACTAATGCATTACCGGCATCGATATCAACACCAGCATCTTTGTAACTAAGAGAAGAGTTTTTGTCGCTCACAGATGATCCCTCAACGTATTAAAGTAAAAAAAGCGAATACATGATAACAGCAGTCACCGTCTAAAGGAAAACGTTTGCGTCAATTTTTTTAGCTGGATATTAAGTAAACAGTTAAACGTTTACTACTATCTGAAATCGTTTGGCTTAGTATATAATAATGCGATTTTATTTTTTAATTGCTCAGGAGTCAGAGATGAAAGTCGTTGAGGTAAAACACCCACTGGTTAAACATAAGATTGGTCTTATGCGCGAAGGTGACATCAGCACTAAGCGTTTCCGTGAGTTAGCAACTGAAGTTGGTAGCCTACTGACATATGAAGCGACTTCAGACTTCGAGACAGAAAAAGTTACGATTGAAGGTTGGAATGGTCCAGTAGAAATTGACCAGATCAAAGGTAAAAAAGTAACGGTAGTGCCTATTCTGCGTGCTGGTCTTGGCATGATGGATGGCGTACTTGAGCATATGCCAAGTGCACGTATCAGCGTTGTTGGTATTTACCGTGATGAAGAAACGCTTGAGCCTGTTCCATACTTCAACAAGCTAGCATCAAACATTGATGAGCGTATTGCGCTTGTTGTTGATCCAATGCTAGCAACGGGTGGCTCTATGATTGCAACACTGGATTTGTTAAAAGAGCACGGTTGTACGCAATTTAAAGTACTAGTATTAGTAGCAGCACCTGAAGGTATTGCTGCATTAGAAAAAGCACACCCAGATGTTGAGCTATACACAGCTGCAATTGATGAGAAGCTAAACGATAAAGGTTATATCGTTCCTGGTTTAGGTGATGCTGGTGATAAAATCTTCGGTACTAAGTAACTTAGTAGCCAAGATTAAAATAAAACCGGACATGACGTCCGGTTTTTTATTTCTGAAAAGTGCTAAATATTAAGGTAAGTAATTATAAGTGCTCGCTATCTTCGATTTGAGCATTGTCTACCACATTATTCTCGCTCAAGTCTTTGGGGGAAATTAGGTTAAGTACAACTGCAACAATAGCGCTCATTACAGGTGCTAGAATCGTATTGCAATACGGCTCTTAATTTACCGACAAACGCTAATACCAATGCTGTTATCGTCGCTCATGTGATGATCACAGGATAAAAGGGTTTCGTTAACATTACCCCTCTCGTGACTTCTGACTCAGTCGTATTTGTTGGATCGGCAATTAAGAGATGCGACAATAGTGGCGATACCATTCCCCGCCACAATGTTAATTTTGTAAACGCTACTATTTCTCACTAGAGAATATTTTTCAGCAAATGGTTTGTTTCTTGCCTGTTGTATTGTGTTGGTTCAGGAAAAAGTACATATTGTATAGCTAATTAATTTTAGACTATGTGGCTATACTGAATATCAATGAGTCTTTAGGTCTTTTTGATTATCTTTTTATCTTTTGACGACTTATTTTTGTAAATTACGAGTGCGATATGTTGCGATTTGCGTTGTTATTTTTAGCTCTACTGGCTTTACCTATTAAAGCGGCTACTGTCAGTGATTTATATCAGGCTCAAGTAGTGATGCCTACTGATGGTCAAACCCCCGATCAAGCAGCAAGAGAGCAAGGCTTTAAGCAAGTATTAGTTAAAGTGACTGGTAATCCGAACATTACCCAAAATAGTGTTGTGGCTCAGGCGATAGCGAACAGTTCAAATTACGTCAGCCAGTTTGGTTATGGCCAATATAATGGACAGAAGACGCTAGATTTAACCTTTGATAAGGTACAAATTAAGCAGCTATTAACACAAGCTAAAGCGAATTTTTGGAGTGCTCAGCGTCCTAATATTCTCGTTTGGATGGTTGATGATAACGGTAATAGCCGAGATATTTTATGGGATCAATCAACCAATGCACTCGTCGCTGATACCAAACAAGCCGCAAATGATCGTGGTCTACCCGTTACTTTCCCAGTGGGTGATTTTAACGATGTTACGGCAGTACACGTATCCGATCTTTGGGGGAGTTTTATCGACACCATCACTAGCGCAAGTCAACGTTATAATGCGGGTGGTTTATTGTTAGTAAAAGCTCACCAACAAGACGCAGATAAGGTTGAATTAACATGGCAACTGTATGCTCAACAGCCTAGTACGATTGCAGCCGATACTCAACCTATTACCGGCAAAGCGAGCGGTACATTGGCACAAGCTAGCCGTGATATGATGAATCAAGTGACAAACCACTTAGCACAGAAATATGCTATCGAATTAGGTAGTGTCGCGTCAGGCAGCGTTAATATTGAAGTGGAGAATGTTAATTCAACAGAAGACTTTTTTACGCTTGAACGTATGCTTAATCAGATGACGACAGTAAGTAGTGCTAATGCGGTAAATATTAAAGGTGATAAGGTGATTTTCCGTATGAACTTATCAGCATCTGATGCTGAGTTTAAGCGCGAATTGAGCCATGAAAGTCGTATTAGCGCCGATGATTCTACTGTTACTAATACTAACGCAACGACAATGCCAAATAC
Source organism: Photobacterium sp. GB-50 (assembly GCF_003026755.1). NCBI lineage: Bacteria > Pseudomonadati > Pseudomonadota > Gammaproteobacteria > Vibrionales > Vibrionaceae > Photobacterium > Photobacterium sp. GB-50. Next base: position 54,049 of record NZ_PYNX01000021.1, on the reverse strand, counting down.
TGATGTGAACCAAGATCCTAATACGTTGGATGTCACAGCGACACAATCACAGTCGCAAACTCAACCTGAAAACTATGTTGCACCTGATGACATGTATATATGGCATAACTAAAATCTGGTGTTAATAACAATAATTAAGCCCTCACGATGAGGGCTTTTTAATATCTCATTATTAGAGAACGAGCGATTGGTTCAATCTTCAGGTGGTTCAAAACGTTCGCGTTCTTGTCGCTCCACTTGCGATAGACGCTGGAGTTTTATGCCGAGTTCTTTTGCTCTTACGCGTGCAAAAAGTATGTTACTGAGAAAGGCTATGGTTACGAGTAGTAGCTCTATGCCTGCTAACCCGCGTTCTCCTTCATCAATAGTGAGTAGCGTTAGAGCATGCAGGAAATAAAACATTAAAATGAAGTTAGACCATGCGTAAGTATAAGGTTTTGCAGCTAACATCCCACGTAATGGCAATAGTAAAGGAATGATCCAAACAACAGCCATTACCCAGCTATTAAGATGTGGGTGGGGAGAGAGGATCGTTTGCCATAACGCGACCCATAGCATAAGAGTTAAATTCGCGCAGACGGCAAAGCGGTGAATATATTGTGTTTGCGGTTGCATCGGAGGCATCGAATATCCCTTTTCGTTTGCCATATGAGTTAACGCTGAAGTTGCATCGCGGTTAGTGCAAGCCGTTTACCGAGAGCTTGTGCAAGTTCAATTTCATCACTATGGAGCTGCTTATTAGTACCAATGTTGAGATGTGAAGCCCCATAGGGAGTACCTCCATGTTGCGTGGTATGCAAAGTGGGTTCGGAATAAGGGATCCCAACAATTAGCATGCCGTGATGCAGTAACGGTAACATCATCGATTGTAACGTTGTTTCTTGACCGCCATGCATAGAGGATGATGAGGTAAAGACACAGGCTGGTTTATCGATTAATGTACCTGATAACCATTCTTGGCTAGTACTATCAATAAAGTGTTTTAATGGCGCAGCCATATTACCAAACCGAACAGGGCTTCCCATTGCTAAACCAATGCATTGTTTCAGATCGTCATGATTGACGATTGGATCAAGGGGCGATTGCTGAAGATCATTTGTGTCGATTTCAGCAACCGTTCTTAGCACTGCTTCACAACCGGCTACTTGCTCAATACCGCGACCAATATGTCGTGCTAACTGACGTGTATTACCATGACGGCTGTAATAAAGAACTAAGATTTTATGCATTATAAAATATCCAACACTTGCTCTGGTGGGCGACCCAATGCCGCTTTTTCACCACTTACTACAATTGGACGTTCGATTAGTTTTGGATGAGTACTCATTGCAATGAAGAGTGCCTCATCAGATACGTCATTATTACCGAGTCCCAGTGTTTTATAATCCGCTTCTTTGGTACGCATCATTTTACGCACAGAGTCCAAGCCCAGTTGGCGGTATAACGTTTCTAGTTCCGCGACGCTTGGTGTTTGTTCTAGGTATTTAATGATAGTCGGTGTGATCCCTTTTTCTTCTAATAGCGCCAGTGTTTCACGGCTTTTAGAGCAACGAGGATTATGATAAATAGTGACTGACATGTCGTCTCCTAACTGATGACTGTATTAGCTAGTGTATTTTATTACGATTGATTTATTGTCGATGAACTATAATAAATCAATACATTATTGTAATGCTTTGAATTTTTGACGTTGAAAGCGAAGTTGATCAATGCGTGCATCATAACGTGCTTGCTCCATGGAGCCGAGCTTTGCCATTTGTGCGGCTTGAGTATAATTATGAATGGCTTTATCCCATTGAGCACGCAAAGCTAATAGCTCCCCAAGGGCAGCAAGCTCTGAGCTACGATCACCTATTTTGGCGTAGTTGTGTGCTAATAATGTCCACCCATTAATATCATTAGGGTGATCGTAAGAGTAACGATTCAAAATTTGAATACTCTTTTGATATTGTCCCGATTCAAGGTAAATATTGGCTAAGTTTAAGCGCAATACATTACTGTCAGGACTCATTTTAAGCGCATTGTTTAAGCGGGTGATCGCACGATCAAATTGTTTTTGATTGAGATCGAGATCGGTTGCAGCATCAATAAAAAATAAATTATTGGGTTCGCCAGCCAATAATGGGTCAAGTATTTGATGCGCTAATTCGTATTTATCATTATCTAAATAAATCAGTGCCTTACCGTAATTGAGCTCTTTGCGGCGATTGGGTGGTGCTTTTTTTAACTCACGGTTAAGCCAGTTGAGCGCAGAAGTATCGCTCAAACCAGCATTACGGGCGACAATACGTGAACGAGCGAGTAAATAATCTTCAGAGGGGGGTAAATTTACAAGCGGATATTTTCTTGCGCGCATACGACTATCTGTGACCCGTGATTCGGGTAATGGGTGCGTTAACAACATTGCGGGCAATTTTGAAGTATAACGATATTGATCGGCTAAACGACCAAAAAAACGTGGCATCGCATAGGCATCAAACCCCGCTTTGGCGAGGGTTGTTATACCAATACGGTCGGCTTCTTTTTCATTACTGCGCGTAAAGTTAATTTGTCCTTGAATTCCCACGGCCGTGGTGGCATGAATGGCGGCTAAACCTGCTTCAGGAGCTGCGATTGTTAATAACAGTGAGCCAATCAGTGCAGCCATCGTGATAGGCGAATTTCTGGCCTCTGCTTCCATTCTTCGCGCAAGGTGTCTTTGGGTGACATGGGCAATTTCATGCGCCATAACAGAGGCGAGCTCACTTTCTGTTTCGGCATGAAGAAATAACCCAGAGTGGATCGCAACATAGCCGCCAAAAAAAGCAAAAGCATTAATTTCAGGGTTTTGGATCAAAAAGAAATGGAATGGTGTTCGGACATCTTCCGCACTGGCAATAAGTTTATGGCCCAAAGCTTGAACATAATTTGAGAGTAAAGGGTCGTTAATAACAGGCTGGCTGGCGCTTAGCATGCGCATATATGCATCGCCATATTCACGTTCTTTATCAATCGTTAATGTAGAAGAGGCTGTCGTTCCCATTTCAGGTAAGCGATTATCATCACTAGCAATAGCTGGAATACTGCTACTAAAAAGCGCAGAAAGCAAAAGATAGGTCGGTGCTTTGGTAAATCGAAACATGGGAATGATACAACCTCCTTGTTGAGTTATCTTTAATATCTATAAGTTAGGACACCGAAATACTTTAGAGGTTCGTTAATGTGATTCATGTCCTTTCGATATCTCGCATCTTATATGTGCTGAGGTTACAATACGGCAATACAAAATACCTGTCACTTAAATGAAATGGAAATTATATCACTTGATCTAATGGCCGAACGTTGTCCGCTGGCTTTATTGTTAGCTAAATGCGCAACACTTCTTCCCTATCAAGGGTTAGAAATACGAATTTCAGACAGCGGCGCAAGAAGTGATATCCCTCGTTTCTTGCATAATAATGGATATGTTACCGATATTTTAGTTGATGATAATGCCCAACTAATCATAATGGTGGAAAAAGGATAGAAATCAACATGTTACGCATGCTAAATCGCTGGTATCAGCGTCGATTTTCAGACCCCCACGCTGTAAGCCTTGTTGTTATTCTTCTCGGCGGCTTTCTTACTATTTACTTTTTTGGCAGTTTAATTACGCCGTTATTAGTCGCCATTGTTTTGGCTTATTTATTAGAGTGGCCAGTAGCAAGGTTACATAAACTAGGGATGCCAAGAACCCTTTCAGTCGCTATCGTACTATTGGTCTTTGCAGGGTTAATGGTGCTTGCTTTATTTGGTTTAGTGCCGACGATTTGGCATCAAATTACCAATTTAAGTGCTGATGTGCCGAAGATGTTTAACGATCTTCAAATCTATGTATCTAGCTTACCGGAACGCTACCCTGATTTTGTTCAACCGGCTCAAGTGGTTGATTTCATGAATACACTGCGTGAGAAGGTATTAGGACTGGGCGAAAGTGTTGTAAAAGGCTCACTGGCATCATTAGTCAGTTTAGCAACAATCGGGGTATATCTGATCTTAGTGCCATTGCTTGTTTTCTTTTTACTTAAAGATAAAGACGAAATGTTGCGCACGTTATTAAACATTTTGCCTCAAAATCGTCGTTTAGCCAGCAAAGTTGGCAGCGAGATGAATCAGCAGATCTCTAATTATATTCGCGGTAAAGTCACTGAAATTATTATTGTTGGCATTGCAAGTTATATCACTTTTGAAGTTATGGATTTACGCTACGCCGTACTATTAGGTGTATTAGTCGGGCTTTCTGTTCTAATACCTTACATTGGCGCGGCTGCTGTAACGGTTCCTGTTGCTATGGTTGGATTATTCCAGTGGGGATGGACGTCAGATTTTTGGTGGCTATTACTGGCATATGGTATTATTCAAATGTTAGATGGCAATGTATTAGTACCTATTCTATTTTCTGAAGCGGTAAATCTACACCCTGTCGCAATTATTGTTGCTGTGTTGTTTTTTGGCGGTTTATGGGGATTTTGGGGAGTATTTTTTGCTATCCCATTAGCGACATTAGTTAAAGCCGTGTGGGGAGCATTACCTGCGAGCGATAATAATTTATCATCCTCCGATGTGTCAGAAAAAGTGTAGTAAAAAGGCCGTGAAAACGGCCTTTTTTATATCTAATTAAAACCTAAGCGATCATTGATTTAAATAATCAAGTACCACTTGGTGGTGATCTTTTGTTTTAAACTTATTAAATACGTGCTCAATCATACCGTTTTCATCAATTAAAAAGCTGATGCGGTGTAAGCCGTCATATTCTTTGCCCATAAATTTCTTCAGTCCCCAAACACCGAACTGATCAGCGACGGCATGATCTTCATCAGATAAAAGGGTGAAGTTTAGGTTATCGCGTTCGATAAATTTTGGTAGACGTTTTACCGCATCAATACTAATACCCAGTACGACTACATTTTTTTCATCAAGCTCGGCTTTGCTGTCACGCAGTCCACATGCCTGTACCGTACAACCAGGGGTCATTGCTTTAGGGTAAAAGTAAGCAAGTACTTTCTTACCTTTAAAATCACTGAGACTAACAGGCTCGTTATCTTGATTCATTAAAGTAAAATCAGGTGCAGGCATGCCTGCTGTGAGCGTATTCATAAGTATAATATCCTTTTAGTTATCGTATCTCGATGCATTGCATGTTGAACGAACATGAGGCTGATAATGAAAGTCTTATTATTTTTGCTTTCGTTAATTTTTATGACTAATAAAATTCACAGACCCTTTTGCTGATAAGCTATGGCACAAGGTTTCAAATTCCTCTTGCAGCGTCATCAGATTACAGTCTTCAGGTAAATTTGTGCTAATTTGCAAAATAAGTTTATTCATTGTTTCCACAGTTTGGCTTTCAACGGTATTGGCACTAAGCGTCGAAATATCGATGTGTCGGCTCGCCATAAAGTGAGTAAATTGCTTAATTAAACCTGGACTATCATTAGCTTCGACATGGAAATCAGCGGTATAAGGGAAAAAACGTTGTTGGTGTTTACTCGTACGTTTTATAACAGTAATAAGATCATGCTCTTGCCCTTTTAATGGCAAGGTCGATTCAATTCGAGATATTGCATTGTTATTACCTGATAACAGCATGATCAAGGTAAACTCAGAACCAAACAGGGCTATGCGGCTATCTACGATATTACAGCCACATTGAGTCACAAGGTGGGTGATTTCATCAGAGATACCTGGGCGATCAGTACCTACAGCAGTGATGACAAGGTAGTGTTCCATATTGGTCTTCATTGTAAAATTATAATTTAAACATGTTAGCACAGACTGCTATTGATACGATGGCAAATTTAATGACAATAGTCATTGCTGTTGAGATCAAATTTGACTGATTTTTAAGCAAAAAAAGAGAAACATGATTGGGTTTATTGATATTTGAGTTTCAAAGTACAAAATTGTGATGAAAGAAGATGATAAAGCCTGTTAGTTCACTGTTTTCAATCAGCCTTTGCTTGAGTTTATAGTCACTCAAAAGTACCATGACAAAGTTATACCCTAACGGTTTTAGCATACAGCCCCATAAGGTAATGGTGAGAAAGCCGTTTGGATATATAAGAAGAGGGGGATGGACATGTTTAAAGGAAGCATGGTTGCGCTATTAACTCCACTAGATTCAGCAGGCGAAGTAGATTACGTCGGTTTGAAAACGCTGGTGGATTATCATATTAACGCAGGAACAAATGCGATTATTGCCGTGGGTACCACGGGAGAGTCTGCAACACTTACCGTTGATGAGCATATCAAGGTTGTTTTAAAAACATTGGAATATGTTGATGGACGAGTTCCTGTTATTGCAGGTACAGGCGCAAATGCGACGCATGAAGCCATCACTATTACCAAGCTTTTTTCTGGCACGGGTGTAGCAGCATGTTTAAGTGTGACACCGTACTATAATAAACCAACCCAAGAAGGTTTATTCCAACATTATAAAGCTATTGCTGAAGCAACAGATATTCCGCAAATTCTTTACAATGTACCAGGACGAACTGCGGTAGACTTATTACCTGAAACTGTCGCACGTTTAGCTAAAATTGATAATATTATTGGTATTAAAGATGCGACAGCTGATTTATCTCGTGTGAAAAAAACACGGGAACTTTGTGGCGAAGATTTCATCCAATTAAGCGGTGATGACGCGACAGCCGTAGATTTTGTCGCTGAAGGTGGTCACGGTGTTATTTCTGTTACGGCAAATATTGCCGCTGCAGATATGGCTCAAATGTTTACACTCGCATTAAGTGGCCAAATTGACGCTGCACGAGAAATTAATCAGCGTTTAATGCCATTACACAGTCATCTGTTTGTTGAAGCTAACCCTATTCCAGTGAAATGGGCCGCTCATCAGTTAGGTTTGATTGATAATGGTGAATTACGACTTCCGCTAACTGTATTAAGCGAGTCACAGCAACCGGTTGTTAAACAGGCTCTTTTGGATGCCGGTGTGCTTTAAGTTGCACAAGCGTAGGAGCGCAGGAGCATAAATGAATTATAAATATCGACTAGCACTAGCTGCATTCGTGGTAACCAGTTTGTCTGCTTGTTCCGGTGGGCCAGAGGCTCGTCGTCAAGCTAATCAAGATTTTAACTATCTTGATACTCACCCCTTAGAATCATGGACGTTGCCGTCAGGGGCTATGCCTTTTAGTAATGCCAGTTACGCGATTCCGAGTAAGGCATTTTCTGGTGATGTTGGTGCTAGCGTTGATATTCGCCCACCGCAACAGGTTCTTAATCTGATCCCTGGTATGCGCTCTAACGTGGACCAAGATGGTGTAACAGTTCAACTTCCTCGAACTTCTGATTTAACCAAACTATGGCAAGTTACCCAAAATTTGATCAGTAAAAATAACATTGGAATTGCAAAGCAAAGCGCTGATCGTATTGATACTGATTGGGTAAGCTGGACAAATGAAGATGAAGATCATGAAGTGAGCAGTCGCTATAGTATTGAGAAATCACCAGCGACGAATAGTTACCGCATTATCTTAACGGATTGGCGTGAAGATGGTAAAACGATGCCTGTTACGGCGAATAATAAACGTCGTTACAGCATTTTGATGACTAACTTGGTGATGTCGAAATACGATGAGACTATTCGTGAGCAAGCACGTTTAGCAGCGGCTGAGCAGCTGAAAAATATCCCTATTTCAATGGGAATGGATCGCAGCGGTTTCCCTGTGCTTATTGCTCGTGCCTCTTATAATGATATGTGGGAACGTTTACCGAAAGCGTTAGAAAAACTTGGCTTTACTGTTGAAGATCGTAACCGTTCACAAGGTTTGATTGATGTTAAGTACCGTGAGCCTAATGATGAGTTCTGGCAAAAACTAGGGACTAAACCAATGAAATTAACGGATGATAAGTACCGTATTTTAGTTGGTGATCTTGGTAATCGTACGTCAATTAATATTACTGACAATGATGGTAAGCCAGTGACCGGTGAAATTTTAGAATCAGCGGCTCCCGCTTTTGCTGCAAGTTTCCAGAAATAATTCGTTATTTCTGTCATAAAAAAAACCGCTTTAGTTAAAGCGGTTTTTTTATATTTAATTTTTATCTTACTGCCAAAAATGTCGAGATATTATTTAATCTCTACACCTTGTGCTTGTAGATCGGCGTGGTACGACGATCGCACAAATGGCCCACATGCCGCGTGCGTAAAGCCAAGATCGAGAGCGATTGCTTTAAGTTCATCAAACTCTTCTGGCGGAACATAACGCTCAACCGGTAAGTGGTGACGGCTTGGTGCTAAATATTGACCCAGTGTCAGCATGGTAACGCCATGAGCACGAAGATCTTTTAATACTTGAATGATTTCTTCTTTGGTTTCACCTAAGCCCATCATTACACCCGATTTAGTCGGTACATCAGGATGAAGCTCTTTGAATTTTTTCAATAAATCTAGTGACCACTGGTAGTTAGCACCTGGGCGAGCTTTACGGTACAGGCGTGGTGCAGTTTCTAAGTTGTGGTTAAAAACATTAGGTGCAGTATCACGGAAGATTTCTAGTGCACGGTCCATACGGCCACGGAAATCAGGCACTAATGTTTCAATATGAATGCTTGGGTTTTTGGCTCTAATCTCAGTAATACAGTCAACGAAATGTTGTGCGCCACCATCACGTAGATCGTCACGGTCAACAGAGGTGACAACCACATAACGTAGCTTCATATCTGCGATTGTCTGTGCTAAATGCGCAGGCTCTTCAGCATTCGGTGGTAGAGGACGACCATGAGCAACATCACAGAATGGGCAACGACGGGTACAAATGGCACCTAAGATCATAAAGGTGGCTGTACCGTGGTTAAAACATTCGGCTAAATTCGGGCAAGAAGCCTCTTCACAAACTGAGTGAAGTTTGTTTTTACGTAGGGCAGATTTGATTTCCTGAATACGCTTACTATCAGACGGTAGCTTGATTTTCATCCATTCAGGTTTACGTAATACTTCTTTTGGCGCATCTTCATTCGCAACGTTACGAACTGGGATCAATGCCATTTTATCGGCATCGCGATATTTGACGCCTTGTTCAATTTTAATTGGTTTACTCATGGTTGATTGCTTTCCGTCATCCACTCGATTTTCGGATAATCGAGTAATTTAGTTAATTCTTCAACGAGTACAGGCTGAACTTCCGTCAGTTCAGTTGGGCCATTTAATGACGCTGTTTGTGTCATTTCCATTCCAGCATAACCGCAAGGATTAATACGAAGAAAAGGCGCCAGATCCATATTTATATTGAGTGCCAGACCGTGAAAAGAGCACCCACGTCTGATCCGTAATCCTAATGAGCATATTTTTTGGTTATTCACATACACACCAGGCGCATCAGGGCGAGCGTTAGAGCTAATCCCAAAGCGGGATAAAGTATTGATTACTGTATTTTCGATGTGCGTAACTAATTCACGTACACCTAATTTTTTACGGCGCAAGTCGATCAAGATATAAGCCACTTGTTGTCCAGGACCATGATAGGTTACTTGACCGCCACGGTCACTTTGAACAACAGGGATATCGCCTGTGTTGAGCAAGTGTTCGACTTTGCCTGCCTGTCCTTGAGTGAAAACAGGTGAATGTTCAACCAGCCAGATTTCATCTGCGGAGTCTTCAGTTCGATTATTGGTGAACTCATGCATGGCATCGTACGTCGCTTGGTAATCGCAACGGCCAAGGTTTTTAATAATAAGAGCTGTTTGCAATGTACTACCCAGATAATAATTAAGATGCCAATCATAAAGAAGGCTAGGTCGAGGCATTATACCTAAACTTGTTGTGGATGTAATGTTAACGACTGATGAAGGAGTTATGGATAATAAATGAGGATTATAAGAAAGGTAAAGAGAATAGAAGACAGGCGGTATTATAACCGCCTGAAAAATAGTGCTTATAACACTACACGAACAATATCAATTGAACCTAACTCTTTGTATAAGGTTTCAATTTGTTCAACATTGGTCGCGTTTACAGCAACAGAAACTGCAGTGTATGTTCCTTTGCTACTTGGTTTTGTTGTTGGAGTGTAATCACCAGGGATAATACTCTGAATAACTTCAACCACACGATCTGGCAATTCTGGCTTGTTTTCGCCCATTACTTTAAAAGTAAAGATACAAGGGAATTCCAGTAGATCTTTTAGTTTTGGTTGCTCTTGTTCTTGCATATAGAACTCCAAAGTTCGCTTTCAATGTGTCTTTCATCATTACTATTATGGTTAATAGTAGTGTATTGCAGGCATCTTAATGTGTCAGTGATTGTAAAACAAGGGAAGGATGAAGAGGATAGGGAATATAGGAGGTAATGTTTGTATTCAGTAATGAAAACAAAGAGGCAACCGAAGTTGCCCCTTAGTCGTTGATGAAGTCGATGGTTTAAATTACTTAAACCAACTTTGTACTAGCATCATTACGTAGTCGACCATACGGCTAAATAGGCTACCTTCTTTTACATCGTTTAATGCCACAAGAGGGTATTCAGCAACGTCTTGATCGCCAACACGGTAAGTTAATTTACCGACAACTTCACCTTTGGTGATTGGCGCCTTTAGCTCTTTAGTTAGCACAAAGCTAGCTTTCAGATCTTTAGCTTGGCTACGAGGTAATGTTACGTAGGTGTTTTCAGCCACACCTAGGTTTACTGTATCAGTGTCACCCATCCAAACTTTTTCAGTTTCAATGGTTTGATCTTTTTTGTTTGGTGAAAGTGTTTCGTAGAAACGGAAACCAAAGTTCAGTAGCTTTTTGCTCTCAGCAAGGCGAGCGTTTTTACTTGCAGTGCCCATCACAACAGAGATCAGGCGCATATTGCCTTCTGTGGCAGTACTTACGAGGCTGTAACCTGCGTTATCTGTATGGCCTGTTTTTAGACCGTCAACGTGCATGCTCTTATCCCAAAGTAGACCATTACGGTTGTATTGGGTGATGCCGTTGTAAGTAAATGATTTTTCTGAGTAGATTTTAAATTCATTAGGCAAGTCACGGATGAGTGAGCGCGCTAGAATTGAAAGATCGTAAGGTGTTGTGTATAGATCGGGGCGATCTAGGCCATGAACATTTGCAAAGTGTGTTGATTTCATGCCAAGATTTTTAGCCCAGCCATTCATTAAATCAACAAAAGACTCTTGAGAGCCAGCAACGTGCTCAGCCATTGCGACACAGGCATCGTTACCAGAATCTACGATAATACCGCGGTTTAAGTCAGAAACTTTTACGCTTTTACCGACCTCAAGGAACATTTTAGATGAGCCTGGGAAATTTTTCGCCCATGCATTTTTACTGATAACAACAGTGTCATCTGGTGAGATGTTACCGTTTTTAATTTCTTGACCGATAACGTAACTGGTCATCATTTTTGTCAAACTAGCAGGCGCTAATTTTTCATATTCATTATGACCGGCAAGGATTTTACCTGAGTTATAGTCGACGAGGATATAGCCTTTTGCCGCAATTTGTGGAGCTTCAGGTACGACTGCTGGTGATGCAGCAACAGTAGCTGAAGCCAGCAAAGTGGCTGAGATGGCGACAGAACGGAAAAGCGCAGCTGTTTTCTTCATGATTATTATAACTTTAGTTTATCTAAGACAAGAAATGACGTTCACTATAGCAGATAACGCCTTACCTATCAGTTGAATGGGGGGAGAATCCCAATTATTGACATTAAGCGGACGTAATGTGCGCAAAGATTGGTGATTACCTCATTGTTGTGAACAAAATAAAGCTTGTATGTTCATTACGTTAAACGAGTAAACATACAAGCCGATGTTATGAGTCCTAAATGTTGATTAGGTTCCCATTATCTATTAACAGTGGTTATAAATGCTTTTGGATAGTGATGAGATTTTACTTTACTAAGTTGTATTTCAGCATCTCGGTGATCCATATAGGGGCCTAAGCGCACACGATATACCGCACGACTCTCAATTTTTTCGATATCAATATCGGTATTGAAGTTACGCTTTAGCTCTTTTTTCATCTCTTCGGCTTTTGCTAAGCTATTTACCGCCGCCAATTGGACAAAATAGTGATGAGGAATTGGAGAGTTCTTCATCGTACTTTTATTTGTCGGCTTGGGTACATTTATCACTTCTATCTTAACTGGGGCTGTGCCAAGACTAATGACGCCAATTTTTGCGGCAGCTGCCATGCTTAAATCGATGATACGACCGTCATGGAATGGACCACGGTCGTTCACTCGAACGATGGTCGATTTACCATTAAGGGTATTGGTTACGCGTACAAAACTCGGAAGCGGTAAGGTTTTATGTGCCGCTGTCATAGCAAACATATTGTACGTTTCACCATTAGAGGTTTTGTGTCCGTGGAACTTTTCACCGTACCAAGAAGCGTAGCCTGTCTCGGTGTAACCTTTGGTGTTTTTTATAATATGGTAGCGTTTACCACGTAATGTGTAGTCTTTATTACCACCACGGCTATAAGGTTCATAATGCGGTACCACTGGCGGCACTTTACTAAAATCAGGTACAACCTTTGGTGCACGGTCATCTTTTAATGAATAACGGCCCGCGTTGGGATCATCATTGGTTGGAGTATTGGGTTTAAACAGTAAACCGGGTGTGGCTTGATCTGCTTTTGTCTCTGCCTGTTGAGGTTTATCTGGCGCGGAGCTACATCCTGCAAGTAGAACAAAGAACAATAAAAAAAGTGAACGCATTTAGGTCGCCTTAGACAACATTTTTCTGTGAGTGTGGATAGACATCAAAATACCGAAGCCAGCTAGTAGGGTCATCATGGATGTGCCGCCGTAGCTCACCAAAGGAAGTGGAACACCCACCACAGGCAGAATGCCACTTACCATGCCGATATTTACAAAAACATAAACAAAGAAACTTAATACAATACTACCAGCCATCATACGCCCAAATGCAGTTTGTGCTTGGCTGGCTAACCATAAACCTCGTCCTAATATGAACAGGTACATTGTTAGTAAACCAATCACACCGGTTAATCCCCATTCCTCTGCAATTACAGCAAAAATGAAGTCGGTATGTCGCTCTGGAACAAATTCAAGCTGTGATTGAGTACCATGGAGCCAACCCTTACCGCTTATTCCACCAGAGCCAATCGCGATTTTGGATTGGATAATATGATATCCTGCACCAAGCGGATCAGACTCTGGATTAAACAAAGTCAACACTCGTGTTCGCTGGTAGTCGTGCATAAGGAAGAACCATAACACAGGAATAAACGCACCGAGTAATACTAACGCCCCGATAATCAGTCTCCAGCTCATTCCTGACAGAAACAGAACAAAGATACCTGATGCAGCCACCAAAATGGAGGTTCCAAGGTCGGGTTGTTTAGCAATTAAGATGGTCGGTGTGAAGATTAATACTAAGGCAACAAAGATATTACGCATCGATGGCGGTAAGGGACGATTACCAATGAATCTTGCCACCATCAAAGGTACAGCGAGTTTTAATAGTTCTGATGGCTGAAAGCGAACAAAACCTAAATTTAACCAACGTTGAGCACCTTTTGATACTTCACCAAAAGCTAATACACTGAATAACAGCAGTAAGCCAATACCAAAGAGGTAAGGTGCCCATGCTTCGTAATGGCGTGGTGCAATTTGCGCGAGTAAAACCATGATCCCTAGTGACATCAGCATGCGCATTGCCTGGCGTTCCATCATAGCAATGTTTTGTCCGCTTGCGCTCCACATGATGATAAGGGCAAATCCCATTAAGGCAAGGATCCCTAGTAATAGTGGCATATCGATATGTAAGCGATCAGTTAACGTTCGCTTGGTACCGGTTGCCGCCATAATACTCATTATTGTACCTCTGTTGGTTGTGTTGCAGTGAGTTCAGGCTTTGATTTAAGATCGCTGTCAGCGATTGGTTTAATTAACATATGATCAAAAATTTGACGTGCAATTGGCCCACCATTACTCGAGCCACCACCGGCATTTTCTAATACCATAGCAACGACGACTTCAGGTTTATCAAATGGCGCAAATGCAGTAAATAACGCATGGTCACGTAGACGCTCTTCAAGTTCATCAGCATTATATTTTTGGTTTTCAGCCAAACCGAATACCTGTGCTGAGCCTGACTTTCCGCCCGCTTCATATGGCGTATCATAAAATGCTTTACGTGCTGTACCACGATTGCCATAAAGCACACGATGCATACCTTCACGAGCAATCTCCCATGTTTCAGGTGTCACGCCTGTTATCGGTGGGAAATCTTTAAATTCAGCTGGTTTAACTGTTTCTTCGTCAATAACATCTTTTAGAAGATGAGGGCGATGAACTACACCGTTATTGACCAGTACAGATGTCGCTTTTGCTATTTGTAATGGTGTTGCTGTCCAATAGCCTTGCCCAATTCCGACAGGAATGGTGTCCCCTTGATACCAAGGACGTTTATGGCGTGCTTGTTTCCACTCACGTGTTGGCATGTTGGCCTTACTTTCTTCGTGAATATCGATACCGGTATAGACGCCATAACCAAATTTATTCATCCAGGTTGAAAGTCTATCGATCCCCATATCGTAGGCGACTTGGTAAAAGTAAGTATCTACTGACTCTTCAATGGCTTTATAAATGTTGACGCGTCCATGTCCCCAACGTAGCCAGTCACGGAATTTACGGCTAGTCGTGTTAGGGATCTGCCACCAACCGGGATCGTTACGGGTGGTTTTTGGCGTGATCACACCTTCTGTTAATGCAGCGACTGCAATTAACGGTTTTACCGTCGATGCTGGTGGATAAATGCCAAGCGTGACACGGTTAACTAATGGGCGATCAGGATTATTTAATAATTCGCGATATTTTTTACTGGAAATCCCACGAACAAATAAATTGGGATCGTAACTTGGGCTAGAAACCATGGCGAGAATAGCATCGTCTTTTGGATCTAACACTACGACAGAGCCACGCTTGTGTTTAATGATCTCTTCACCCGTTTTAGGATCGATCTTACGTTCAGTCAGTAGTTCTTGTACATAAAGCTGAAGCTGAAGATCAATATTTAACGCAATATCTTTGCCAGGGATAGGAGGCACGTACTTAAGGGTACGAATAATACGTCCACGGCTGTTAACTTCGACTTCTTGGTAGCCTGAAGTTCCATGTAGTAGATCTTCGTAATAACGTTCGATACCCAATTTACCGATATCGCGTGTGGCTTTGTAGTTACTGAGTTTTTCCGCTTTATCGAGTTTTTTAAGGTCACGATCGTTAATTTTCGCGACATAACCTAAGACGTGCGTGAGCGAATCACCATATGGATAGTAACGTTTTAAATAGGCTTTAACTTCAACGCCTGGGAATTTATGTTGGTTAACGGCAAACAAAGCAACTTGCTGTTCGTTTAATCCCTCAAGGATCGGCACTGATTTAAAACGGCGAGTACGGCGACGCTCTTTTTTAAATTGCTCAATGTTTTCATCGGTTAGACCTAATACTGATTTTAAATCCTCATAGGTTTGTTCCATGTCTGGTACTTTCTCTATAGTGACTTCAAGGTTATAGATCGGTCGATTTTCAGCCAGAAGCACACCGTTGCGGTCATAAATAAGACCGCGATTAGGTGCGACAGGAACAATTTTGATTCGATTGTCATTAGAACGGGTCTTATAGTCTTGGTGTTGTTCAACCTGAATATTAAAGAGATTGAACAATAAGACACTGACCAGAATGATAATTCCAATAAATGAGACAAGAGCTCGGCGGAAAAACAGCGCCGACTCAGCGCGATGGTCGCGGATCTGGGTTCGCTTTTGTCTCATCGATGGTTATTCCCTGTGGTACGGATGGTTAGCCGTGATGCTCCATGCACGGTATAAACTTTCTGCCATAACGACACGCACTAACGGGTGCGGAAGTGTTAATGGTGATAGTGACCAGCTTTGCTCTGCAGCTGCTTTACAGGCTGGTGAAAGGCCTTCAGGTCCGCCAATTAAAATTGAGACGTCGCGACCATCAAGTTTCCAAGCTTCTAGCTGACCTGCTAGTTGCTCGGTATCCCAGCGTTTGCCAGGAATATCTAGAGTAACAATTCGGTTACCCTTAGCAACGGCAGCTAACATCGCTTCACCTTCTTTTTGAAGGATACGAGCAATGTCTGCATTTTTTCCGCGCTTACCTGCTGGGATCTCAATCAATTCCAGAGGCATATCTTTAGGGAAACGGCGGCTATATTCTTTATAGCCTTCCTCAACCCATTTAGGCATTTTTGTGCCAACAGCAATTAATTGAAGCTTCATGACTCACTTAGCTCCAAAGCTTCTCCAGTTGGTATACTTGGCGAGCATCTTCTTGCATGATATGTAGCATTACGTTACCCATATCAACAATCACCCATTGGCCTTCTTCTTCGCCACTAATACCAAATGGAGGGAAGTCAATTAACTTTGATTCTTTGTTTACGTGATCAGCAATAGAGCTCACGTGACGGTTTGAAGTACCAGTACAGATAACCATTACATCTGTGATGCTTGATTTACCACGAACATCAATTGTTACGATGTCTTGTGCTTTAATGTCGTCAATTTTATCAACAATGAAATCGTGTAGTTCTTGAACTTGCAAAGGGATTCCCTCAATAAGCGTTTAATAAATGTTTAGTCGTTATGATCTATTTTACTACTGGCTAGGATAGGTAAAAAGGTTGCGACCGTAATAAGATCGGAAGTATACCACGCTCTTATCTGACAGCGATAAAAGGACATGGTTCAGACGGTGATTTTTCGACCGCTTAAGGTTAGTTTTATAAAAAAAACGGTCAACAATGACTGAAGACCGTATTTATATAGAATTATGTGTGTTGTAAGTGAGTTTCTAAGCCGCAGATTTCAGCACACAGGGCACTAAGGGCTGGCCATGGTGTGGTGTCGTAATCAGTTTTAACCTGGATTTCAAGTTGAGTTAATTGCCGAATGATCTTTACTAAACGCGACAACGGTAAGCGATGAAGTGCACCAATATAAATTTCACGGCGGTTTTGCCACACTCTAAATTGCTCAAAAATGATATTAAGTGGTGTCCCTTTTTTCCCCATCTCTTGCATCTTATAGAGCTGGGTTAACTCTCGTTGCAAGGTACGTAATAAGATCGTGGCTTCAACTCCCTCACCTTGCAATTGACGAAGCACGCGTTGGCTGCGTTTTGCCTGTCCTGCTAATACCGCATCAACCAATTGGAAAGGGGTATAGTGATTATGGCGACTTAATGCTTCTTGTAGGCGAATAATGGTTAGTTCACCATCAGGATAAAGTAAAACCAGCTTATGTAAGCTTTGTGCTAACGCCAGTAAATTACCTTCATGCCATTGCGCTAGCATTTGTACCGATTCATGATCTGGCTTTAAACCGAGCATTCGACAGCGGGTTTGAATAAAGCGCGGCATTTGTTTAGCGTCGGGGGTATTACATGGCACATATAAGCCTAAGCTATCAAGTGCTTTAAACCACTTTGTCGCTTCTTGCTTCTTATTTAAATAAGGGCCTGTCAGTAATAAAAGAATGTCAGGGTTTAAGTGTGCAACAATCTCTAACAAGGCTTTTGCTTGGTTAGCATTAAGCCCTGTTTCTGGAAATTCTAATTCAATGATTTGCTGGGCTGAGAATAAGCTCATGGCTTGGCAGCAATCGAGAACTTGATTCCAATCTAACTGGTTATCAATGGTAAAACGGTGGCGCTCAAGAAAGCCTTGCTGTTGAGCAAGTTGCTTAATATTGTCACCACATTCTTGTTTAAGTAGTGGCTCATTACCAAATAAAAGGTAAGCCTGACGCAGGCCCTTATTGAGTTGCTGCGTCAGTTGTTCAGGATAAACTCTCATTGCGCGTTATGACTATCATGCTCAATAACTGTATTTGACTGCTTAGCAGGTAACGTTGTAATAATCGTTTTACCTGTCTCATCTGAAGATTCTTTTTTATCTTCTTCGTTAAGAATTTCTTTTAATTGAGAGTCTAATTTATCTTCTTCAATCTTATTAAATACGGCGGTTAGACGCGCTAATTTACGCATAATTTGTTGCGCGGCTTGTTCACGCATAACGTTAACCAATTCATCTTGCTCAACAGACTTCGCTAATGCTGTTAATGGGTTATCAAGGAACGTACGAGTCACTTTGGTGGTATACGTTTGCTGACCTTGATTAGGGATAGTGACTGAGTAATTAACCGTTAAGGTTAAATCGTATTCCGCTTTACCGTTGTTTTGATAAATCGATAAAGTGCGCTCACCTTGAGACTCACTGTTTATATTTAGGTTCGGCACATTTTTCGCAGGTGCAACTTCGCTAATACCATGGAGTTTAAATTGGTATCTAACCATACGGGTTAGCTGACCGTAAGGGTCAAAACTGGTTAATGATAGTTTAGCAATACCGTCAGGAAGCATGTAATTACCGCGAAGGTGGAAGCCACAAGAAGCTGTTGTTAGCGCGAGAAGAGTAATGATAAGTAGTCGAGTTAGGCTGTTGGCCGAGAAAAAACTTTTCACGAAAGTCAGCTCCTTGAAGTAAAAGAAGGTGCGCTAGGCGCAAAATAAAATTGAACGGTTATTATAAAGATCCCCGCAGAAGCGGGGATCTTAAGGTTACTCGCTCTGCTAGATGCACTAACAGAGAAAATAACCTAATTAGCTAGCAACAATGTTAAGCAGTTTACCCGGTACGTAAATGACTTTACGGATCGTTAAACCATCAGTGAACTTAATGACGTTCTCATCGTTTAGACCAAATTCTTCAACTTGTTCTTTTGTTGTATCTGCTGCAACTGTTAACTTAGCACGAAGCTTACCGTTAACTTGAACAATGATCAGCTTCTCATCTTCAACTAATGCTTTTTCGTCAGCTTGTGGCCATAGCGCATTATCAATATCAGTTTCGCCCAGTGCCGCCCACATTTCGAAACAGATATGTGGCGTGATAGGGTAAAGCATAGTAACAATTGCTTTTAGTGCTTCATCAAGAATTGCGCGATCTTGAACTGATTCTTGAGAGGCTTTAGCCAGCTTATTCATCAGCTCCATGATAGCAGCAATTGCAGTGTTGAATGTCTGACGACGACCAATATCATCACTTACTTTTGCAATGGTTTTGTGAATATCACGACGAAGTGCTTTTTGATCTGCAGTTAGTGCTGCTGTATCAACTGCTTCAGCTGCGCCTTTCGCTGTATGTTCACGTACGAGTTTCCAAACACGCTTAAGGAAACGGTTAGCGCCTTCAACGCCTGATTCTTGCCATTCAAGTGTCATGTCGGCAGGTGATGCAAACATCATGAATAGACGAACGGTATCAGCACCGTACTTATCTACCATTTCTTGAGGGTCGATACCGTTGTTCTTAGACTTAGACATTTTGATCATGCCTGAGTGTTCAACGTTGTGACCTTGAGAGTCAACAGCAGACGTGATACGACCTTTACCGTCACGTTCAACAGTTACATCTGTTGGTGCAACCCACTCTTTACCGCCTTTCTCTGTGGTATAGAAGAATGCGTCAGCCAGTACCATGCCTTGACATAGTAATTGTTTGAATGGCTCGTCAGACGTTACGTAGCCTGCATCACGTAGCAATTTGTGGAAGAAGCGAGAGTACAGTAGGTGCATACATGCGTGTTCAATACCACCGATGTATTGATCAACAGGTAGCCAGTAGTTCGCTTTTTCTGGATCTAGAATATCGTCAGCTTGTGGCGAACAGTAACGCGCGTAGTACCAAGACGATTCCATGAAAGTATCGAATGTATCTGTTTCACGAAGTGCTGGTTCACCGTTAAAGGTAGTTTTTGCCCACTCTTTATCCGCTTTGATTGGACTCGTTACGCCATCCATTACCACATCTTCAGGCAAGATCACGGGTAGTTGATCTGCAGGTACTGGGTGAACTTCGCCATCTTCAGTTGTGACCATTGGGATTGGCGCACCCCAGTAACGTTGACGAGAAACGCCCCAGTCACGTAGACGGAAGTTAACTGTCTTTTTACCTTTGCCTTCAGCTTCAAGTTTCGTTGCAATTGCATCGAACGCTTGTTGGAAGTTAAGGCCATCGAATTCACCTGAATTAAACAGTACACCTTTTTCTGTGTATGCCGCCTCAGAAATGTCAGCATCGCTACCATCTTCAGGCTTGATAACCGCCATGATGTCGATGTTGTATTTTGTTGCAAATTCAAAGTCACGCTGATCATGCGCAGGTACTGCCATTACCGCACCTGTGCCGTAATCCATCAGTACAAAGTTTGCAACGTAAACTGGTACTTCACGACCATCTAGTGGGTGGATAGCTGTTAAGCCTGTATCCATGCCTTTCTTTTCCATCGTTGCAAGATCGGCTTCTGCAACTTTGTTATTGCGGCATTCGTGAATGAAATCGGCAAGCGCAGGGTTATTTTCAGCCGCTTTTGCAGCAAGCGGGTGGCCTGCAGCAATGCTGACAAATGTAACCCCCATAAGGGTATCAGGACGGGTAGTATAAACTTCTAGATCGTCTTGACCTTTAACGTTAAATGTTAGTTCAACACCTTCAGAGCGACCAATCCAGTTGCGCTGCATGGTTTTAACCATTTCAGGCCAGCCATCAAGGTTGTCAAGATCGTCAAGTAGCTCTTGCGCGTACTCAGTGATCTTAATGAACCATTGTGGGATCTCTTTTTGCTCAACAGGTGTATCACAACGCCAACAACAACCATCTTCAACCTGCTCGTTAGCAAGTACAGTTTGGTCGTTAGGACACCAGTTAACAGATGAAGTCTTCTTATAAACTAGGCCTTTATTGTAAAGCTTAGTGAAAAACTCTTGTTCCCAACGGTAGTACTCTGGCGTACACGTTGCGAATTCACGGTTCCAATCATAACCAAAGCCTAATAGCTTAAGCTGGTTTTTCATGTACTCAATGTTTTCGTAAGTCCATGGTGCAGGGGCTGTCTTATTTTTTACTGCCGCATTTTCAGCAGGTAGACCAAATGCATCCCAGCCGATTGGCTGCATTACATTTTTACCTTGTAAGCGCTGGTAGCGAGAGATAACATCACCGATAGTGTAGTTACGCACGTGACCCATGTGCAGTCGACCACTAGGGTACGGGAACATGGACAGACAATAGAATTTTTCTTTATTAGGGTCTTCACTAACAACAAATGTTTTTTTGTTGTCCCAATGTTCTTGAACTTTTTGTTCAATGTCCTGTGGACGATATTGTTCTTGCATCGATGACATCCGGGATTTTGTGAGTTTAATATAAACACATTAAAATTAATCGACATAGAATAACCAAAGGTAAAGGTGTCAACAATAGCTGAAGGCAATTCGGTACCTTTAATCTTCTATTTGGCGGTATTTCAGCACGCTTTTAGTCAATATAGGCTAAGGAGAAACATCATGACTCAGCAAAAAGCACATTACGAAGCACTATTAGAAAAAGTAACAGAGACATTAAAGAATAGCCCACACGAGCTTAAGAAGTTTATTGAGACGACTGAACTGTATGGTAAAGCCGCCAGCGATATGACCAAAGATGAACTTGCACTGATCGAAGCATATTTAAAAAGTGATTTAAAAACATTCAGTGATGAAGTGAAAAATAGCCCTGAACCGTTTAAAGAAAGTCCATTCTATAAGTTAGTAAGTGAAACAGTATGGCGACACCTTGCTGAGATCACAGACAAAACACAATTAGAGTGGATTGAGGTGATGGATGATATTAAACATAAAGGAGTGTATCGCGCAGGTGAGCTGGTTGGACTTGGACATTTAGTTTGTGAAAAATGTGGTCATCAACAAACCATTACGCATGTGACTCGTATTGAGCCATGCATTAAGTGCGGTTGCGTAGAGTTTAATCGTCAGCCTTTAGAGCCTTAATCTTCGTATGTATAGGGGATTAATGTAAAAAATAAAAACGCAGCGAATAGGCTGCGTTTTTTATTTTAGAATAAGTCATGACGCTTAGGCGTTAAAAATCGTCAGGGCGCTCGATAGTATCAACCACAACAGCAGAATCATCTTGGGGTTGAGTTAACGTTGCTGCTGGTTTTTGCTGTTTCTGTTTTGCTGGCTGCTGAAGCCCTTGGGGAACATCGTTATCGTAACCTTTTACTTTTCGCGTTGCTTCTGTCATCGGCTCGAAAGTGAACTTTTGTCCAGCCAGTGATGCTTCAACCATGGCACCGCCTTTCGTTTTGGTGAAAATGGCTACGCCATTGATGTAACTTTTTGTTGCATAGTTACCATTAGAGCCAGCACCGGCACCCGCGGTTCCCGCTTTTGCAGATGCGCCTTCATCTATGGCTACTGCTGATGCTTGGGCATCTAGCTCAAAGCTGCCGCTGACGAAATTGTCATAAGCACGTTTGTCTTGGAAAAACAGAATCTCGCTGTAAGCTTGCCCCCCGAATTGTAAGCCAATAGAAACTTGAAATAGTTTTGCAAATCCAGTGGCTTTATTCGCTTTAAAGACAACGCCCTTACCATAAGCACCACCAACCCAGAAGCCACCTTTACCGACAGATGGAAAAACCGCATAGCCATAGGCTGAGTTAAAGAAAGGTTGTGTTTGCGGTGATTGGTAAAAATGATCTAATGCGATTTTTGTATCGCTATCTTGTGCAAACACAGACGTTGAACTCAGCATTACGGCACAGGCACATAAGGTTACAAATAGTTTATGTATCGCTTTCATTATCCGATCCTTGTGGGTTGCGTAAGTACCAAGGGAAGCCTTACGAATCATAGGTTCTCATTATTAAGTGTTCTTTCTATATTTATTTTGTTATTCAACTCAACATACCATGAGCTGAAAAAAAAGGTGAAGTTTAAAGCTTCACCTTTTTGAGTATCTTATTCTGTTTCTAATTGCCTTGTGTCACGGAAATGTCCACGTTGACGGCGGATAAGGATCCAAGATAACGCGAAAGCCCAGAAGCTATAGAAATATAAAGGCCAACTACCCATGGTAGTATAAGGTGTCATACCTATCGTTGGGATCACCGTTGCTTTTAGTACTCCAGTGACAAACTGAGGTAATTTTTTAGTGATCATCCCCTTATAATCAACGACCGCTGTAATACCTGTATTAGTTGCACGTAAGAGTGGTTTCCCCAATTCTAATGCGCGCATTTGGGCTATTTCCATATGTTGGAAAGGACCAATAGAGTGACCAAACCATGCGTCATTAGAAAGCGTTAGTAGCATTTCCGTGTGCTTGGTTATGTTCTCACGCATTTGCTCACTAAATGCCACTTCATAACATAATGCAGGTGCTATTGAATAGCCATGGGCTTGAATATTCGGTTGTATATAAGCACCACGGCTAAATGATGACATTGGCAAGTTAAACAACGGTGCAATAGGGCGCAATAAATTGCCAAACGGCACAAACTCACCAAATGGGAGTAAGTGATGCTTACTGTATCGTGTTGCTGTGTCGTAGTTATACGGACCATCAGCATCCACACCGAGAGTTAAGATATTATTGAAGAACTGACCATCAGGTTTTTGATCAAGAATACCGGTGATCACTGTACTGTTATGGGCACGGGCTGCATTATCTAAGCCTTGTAAAAAAACAGGAATATGTGCTTCGAGTGCAGGGATTGCAGCTTCAGGCCAAATAATAAGGTCGGATCCCCAGTTTTCACGGGTGAGATCCATATATTTCATCAAGGTTGGCCAACGTTGGCTCGGTAGCCATTTTTGGTCTTGAGGAATATTGCCTTGAATTAAAGCGACAGACACGCTGTGTTTATGATCAGGTTTCACCCATTGTGCTTTTCCTGCCCATAAAGACAAACCAATAATGACAATAGGGATCAGTAATGGTTTCCAATTACGGTAGGTTATCGCAGCAACAATCGCACCGGAAATAAGCACTAAGGCAAGGGTAATACCCTCAACGCCGAAGATTGGCGCAATAGCAGCCAAGGGAGTATCAATTTGGCTGTAACCCATCCATAACCATGGGAAGCCGGTAAATAGCCAACCACGTATCCAGTCTAAAATTAACCAGATCACAGGGCCTGTTAACAGTAGCTGGTGGAAAGGGCGAGTACGATTAAAGCGATTGTAGAGATAGCCATATAACGCAGGGTATAGTGCTAAGTAGCTGATCAGCAGTGTCATTAAGAAGACACTTGCAATCTTTGGCATACCACCAAAGTTATCTATACTCACGTGTACCCAGCTGATGCCAGTACCAAACATACCTAAACCGTAAAGAAAACCGATTAGGGCTGAACGTTTGGCTGTTTTATGTTGGAGTAAAAAGAAAAAAGCGATGAGAGATAATGGCGCGAGAAGCCAGTAGTTATAAGGTGCAAAAGAAAGTGTTGCAATTGCACCCGCAGGTACAGCTGCAAGCAGCTGTCCCCACGATAATAATGATTTTTTTGTCATTCTTTAAGAAGTAATAGTCGGTTGAAATGCTTCGTCAGGTACCGTTACTTGTAACTGGATAACACGACGGTTATCGGCAGAAGTCACTTTAAACGAGTAACCATTAACTTCAACAACTTCACCACGTGTTGGTAGGTGACCAAAGTTCATCATCACAAGTCCGCCGACAGTATCGACTTCTTCATCACAGAATGAGGTTTGGAATAGTTCATTGAAATCTTCAATGGTTGTCAGTGCTTTTACCGCAAAAGTATGTTTACTTAACTGACGGACATCTTGCTCTTCCTCGTCATCGAATTCATCTTCAATTTCGCCAACGATTTGTTCAAGAATATCTTCAATGGTGATAACGCCTGAAACACCACCAAACTCATCAACCACAATAGCCATGTGGTAACGTTCTTCACGGAACTCTTTTAATAGTCGGTCAACGCGCTTACTTTCCGGCACCACAACGGCGGGACGCAGCACTTTATCCATATCAAAAGGCTCGCTATCAGGAAGCAGATAACGCAGGAGATCTTTAGCAAGTAAGATACCTTCTACGTGGTCTTTATCATCACTGATAACTGGGTAACGAGAGTGTTGGGCTTCAACAATTAAATCAATCAGATCTTCTAACTTCTGAGAACGTTCAATCGTGATCATTTGCGAACGTGGGATCATGATGTCACGAACACGCATTTCAGAAATTTCCATAACACCCTCAAGCATATCGCGAGTGTCATGGTCGATTAGATCGTTTTCTTCTGAATCTCGAAAAACTTCAACCAATTCTTCACGGTTTTGTGGATCACCTTGAAATAGTTGGCCAATACGTTCAAAGAAGGACTTTCTACTCGGACCTTCAGATGTTGGAGAGTTATCTTCGTTCATTATTTACTTTCAGCAAATAGCTTGTCAGCTAAGTGGACGATGCCACGGAAATGCGATTCATCGTTGGATGAATCGCGATATAAATGATTACAGCTTCTCAGAAATATAAGGGTCAACAAATCCCATGTTTTGCATGATCTCTGTTTCCAAATTTTCCATTTCTTCAGCTTCTTCATCTTCAATATGATCATAACCTAGCAGATGGAGACTGCCATGTACAACCATATGTGCCCAGTGTGCTTTTAGGGGCTTATTTTGTTCAACGGCTTCTTTTTCTACAACTTGACGACAAATAATTAAATCGCCAAGCAGTTCCAATTCCATGCCAGGAGGCGCTTCAAATGGGAAAGATAACACATTTGTTGGACGATCTTTACCACGGTACTCGAGATTTAGTGCATGGCTCTCTTTTTCATCAACTAAACGGATCGTGACTTCTGCATCAGCTTGAAAAGGGATAACGGCTGCATTTAACCACTGTTGAAACTCCGCTTCTGTCGGTAACCCGTCCAGGCTCTCAGTGGCGTGTTGTAAATCGAGGTAAATAGCCATTAATTACTCTTTTCTGATTCTATCTTTGCCGCAGTAGCGACGGCAACTAATGCCGCTTCTTTTGCTTCCTGCTCTGCTCGACGGCGTTGCTCTGCAAGCTTACGTTGTTTTTGGTCTTCGCTTTCCCATACTTCGTAAGCTTGAACAATACGTGCTACCACAGGATGTCGAACGACATCATCGGCTAAGAAGAAATTAAAGCTGATCTCATCAACTTCAGACAATACTTCAATAGCATGACGTAGCCCTGAACGTGCACCACGAGGTAGGTCAATTTGCGTCACATCACCTGTGATCACGGCACGAGAATTAAAACCAATACGAGTAAGGAACATTTTCATCTGCTCCACTGTAGTGTTTTGGCTTTCATCTAGAATAATAAATGCATCATTAAGGGTACGTCCACGCATATATGCTAATGGGGCAACTTCAATCACATTTCGTTCAATTAATTTTTCTACACGCTCGAAACCTAACATTTCAAATAGCGCATCATAGAGAGGACGTAAGTAAGGGTCGACTTTTTGGCTTAGATCGCCAGGAAGGAAACCTAACTTTTCCCCAGCTTCTACTGCTGGACGTGTTAATAGAATACGTCGGATCTCTTGACGTTCTAATGCATCAACGGCAGCGGCAACGGCAAGGTAGGTTTTACCTGTACCAGCTGGACCAATACCAAAGGTTATATCATGCGTCACCATATTGGCAATATATTGCGCTTGGTTAGGGGTACGCGGTTTAATTACACCTTTTTTGGTTTTGATGTGAATTTCTTTACCGTATGGGATAGAAGATTCTGTTGTTTGCTCTAATATGCCAGATTCTTTGATCGCAAGGTGGATTTGATCTGGTTCGATATCAGGAATAACGTTACGAACTGGCGCCGTATCAACGTAGAGATCTTTGATGATATTTGTCGCAGCCTCTACGGAATAGTTTTTTCCAACTACGCTAAAGTTATTGCTACGGTGATTAATTTCAACCCCTAATCGACGTTCTAATTGTTTGATATTATCGTCGAAAGGGCCACAAAGACTAGATAAACGTTGGTTATCAGCCGGCTCTAGTTGAAATTCTACAGTAATTATTTTGCTCAAGGTTTGCCTCTCATTAAGGCCGCCAGGATGACGGCCATAGGTTCAGGGCAGGAGACGTACTCAGGTAAAACGTACATGCCTACCAATGTAGAGCAAGAGCTAACGGTTTACTCTGGTGTAAATACGCCTACACCCAATTCATTTTCTTTACGTGTTTTTGCCATCATTTCAGATGGTGACATTGCAACACGTAGATCCATTTCTGCTTCAGTACGTACTAATTCGCCACGTAGGGAGTTGGTAAATACATCAACAATTTTCACATCGACGAATTGACCAATTAAATCAGCAGAACCTTCAAAGTTTACGATTCGGTTGTTTTCAGTACGGCCACGCAGTTCCATCACGTTTTTACGTGAAGGACCTTCAACAAGGATACGTTGTTCTGTACCTAACATTTGACGCGCATGTCGCATTGCTTGGCTGTTTAGCTGTTGCTGTAGTGCGTATAAACGTTCTTTCTTCACTTCTTCAGACAAATCACAAGGGTAATCAGCTGCTGGTGTACCTGGACGTGGAGAGAAGATAAAGCTGTAACTAATATCAAAGTCGATTTCACGAATTAACTTCATCGTATCTTCGAAATCTTGATCCGTTTCACCAGGGAACGCGACGATAAAGTCTGAGCTCATTGTGATATCTGGGCGAACTTTACGCAATTTACGAATCTTAGATTTGTACTCTATTGCCGTATGAGGGCGTTTCATCATCGTCAGAATACGATCTGAACCACTTTGTACTGGTAAGTGTAAGTAGTTCACTAATTCTGGTGTATCTTTGTACACATCAATAATGTCATCAGTAAATTCAATAGGATGACTAGTTGTGTAACGAATACGGTCAATACCATCAATCGCAGCGACTAAACGCAGTAACTCGGCAAAGCTTGCTAGTTCTCCATCGTGCATTGGACCACGATAAGCATTTACGTTTTGTCCAAGTAGATTGACTTCACGAACGCCTTGTTCTGCAAGTTGTGCAATTTCAAACAGTACATCATCTAGTGGACGGCTCACTTCTTCACCGCGAGTATAAGGTACTACGCAGTAAGTACAGTATTTAGAACAACCTTCCATAATAGATACAAATGCTGTTGCGCCTTCAGCACGAGGCTCAGGCAAGCTATCGAATTTCTCAACTTCAGGGAAGGAGATATCCATAACGGTTTTTTCATTTGATTGTGAACGCTTAATCATCTCTGGCAAACGGTGCAGTGTTTGCGGACCAAAGATTACGTCAACATACGGTGCACGTTTACGAATCGAGTCACCTTCTTGCGTGGCTACACAACCACCGACACCGATCACAAGATCTGGCTTATTATCTTTTAATTTTTTCCAACGCCCTAGCTGATGGAAAACTTTCTCTTGTGCCTTCTCACGGATCGAGCAGGTGTTAAGTAGCACAACATCTGCTTCTTCTGGGATATCGGTTAACTCAAAGCCATTAGCTGCATTAAGAAGATCTGCCATTTTTGATGAATCGTATTCGTTCATCTGGCAGCCCCAGGTTTTGATCAGCAGTTTCTTCGCCATCTCTAACTCTTCGCTCGTAGTGTTGATTTCATTACATTCAGATTACGGGCTGACAGGGGACATGATAGTCATCGCCTGTAGCAAGCCGCGTATTGTACTGCTTTAAACTCGCTCTGACCAGAACATCACCACCCTGAATAAATTGTGGGTTTATTCCAAGCTATGGGTAAAGATGGAATGATTTAAAAAGTGATTGTTCATTATAGACTTTATCGAGCGTTACCATACCAAGTTGGTGCATTTGACGGCGGATCCATAGAGTACGTTGATAGACGTAATTACTCATTGGTGATGCTTTTATCTTATATGGGTTTGGTAATACCGCAGCAAGCTGTGCAGCCTGTTGGATACTTAGTTGGCTGGCAGGTATATGGAAAAAGTGTTCACTTGCTGCTTCTACACCATAAATACCAGGACCGAATTCAATAATATTTAGGTAAACTTCAAGAATACGTTCTTTTCCCCAAACTATTTCCATCAATAAAGAGAAGTATAATTCGATACCTTTACGAATATATGAGTGAATTGGGAATAGAAACATATTTTTAGCCGCTTGCTGGCTAATCGTACTGGCTCCACGTACAGGCCCATTTTTACCTTCGTGTCTTAACACTGACAGTGTCGCTTGTATGTCAATGCCGTGATGCTCAGGAAAGGTTTGATCTTCTGAAGCAATCACCGCTAACTGCATATTTTTTGATATTTCATCTAAATTAACCCACTGATGTTGAGTGTGCGCAGGGTAACCTTGAGGTGGAAATAGTGTTCGGCTAATCTCCCATCCCCAAAATGGTGGATTAATAAACTTAAAAATAATCACGAGAAATATAGGAAACAAAAGTACAAATAAAAGAAATTTAGTAAAAAAACGTTTTAGCATGGTAAGACTGTTTCCTGATTATCAAAGTGATTGCACAATAAAAGAATGTTTATCTTAGTGACATTCCTTATATATTAAAATTTTTTATACAATTCGAGTTACTATGATGGTTTATTGGATTATAACCAAATAATGAGCCTGAACGTAATAGGTAGGTAAATAATGAAGCAGTATGATGTCATCGTTGCGGGTGGCGGTATGGTTGGGGCTGCAACCGCGCTTGGCTTAGCGAAGTTAGGTTTAGATGTTGCTGTATTAGAAGGCTTTGCCCCTCGACCTTTTGCAAACACACAACCGATGGATTTACGTGTTTCCGCAATTTCTCCTCATTCCGTTGCATTATTAGATCGGTTAGGCGCATGGAATGAGGTGCTCAACATGCGTTTGTGTCCTTTTAAACGATTGGAAACATGGGAAAATCCAGAATGTCGTACACGCTTTAATGCTGATGACATGGGGTTAGATCAACTAGGCTATATTGTTGAAAATCGCCTGTTGCAACTTGCGCTTTGGCAGCAATTCGACAATATCGAGAACTTGACGTTATATTGCCCATCAAAAATGGTTTCAACAATATCGATTGAAAATGGCTATATCGTTGAGCTAGAAAATACTCAACAGCTACAGTGTCGATTATTAATTGGTGCCGATGGTGCTAATTCTCAAGTACGCCAACAAGCCGGTATTGGTATTACTGCGTGGGATTACCGTCAACACTGCATGCTCATTAATATAGAAACAGCATTGCCGCAACAAGATATTACGTGGCAACAGTTTACACCAGCAGGTCCACGCTCATTCTTACCGTTGCCAGGACATCAAGGTTCATTAGTATGGTATGACAGCCCTGAGCGTATTCGACGTCTAACACACATGACTTCCGAACAGTTGCATAAAGAGATCTCTGCTGTTTTCCCTGAAGAGCTTGGTGAGTTCCGTGTAATTGATCATGGCTCTTTTCCATTAACGCGTCGTCACGCACAAACCTATTACAAGCCAAATGTCGTGTTATTAGGTGATGCTGCTCATACGATTAATCCATTAGCAGGCCAAGGTGTGAATCTTGGCTTTAAAGATGTTGATGTTTTACTGCAAGAAATAGAAGCGGCAGGAGAGCTTTGGGCGGAAAGTTCGGTACTTGATAAATACCAACGTCGTCGTCGTCCTGATAACCTTGTCATGCAAACAGGGATGGATTTTTTCTATGTGACATTTAGTAATAACATCACGCCATTAAAGTTTATTCGTAATGCAGGACTTCGTTTAGCTGATGAGGCTGGCGGTATTAAAAAACAAGTATTGAAATACGCTATGGGTCTTTAGTTAAAGATTTTGCTATTTTTATAACGAAATGCAGAAAGCCGAGAGACATGATCTATCGGCTTTTTCTTTATCTAATAATATATCGCTAGATAAAAGAAAACCCACTCAAAGAGTGGGTTTCTAGTGTATGGTGCGGAAGGAGAGACTTGAACTCTCACACCTTGCGGCGCCAGAACCTAAATCTGGTGCGTCTACCAATTCCGCCACTTCCGCATGATTAATCGTCGAGACAATCAATCTAAATAATGGCAGGTCTACCTGGATTCGAACCAGGGAATGGCGGCATCAAAAGCCGCTGCCTTACCGCTTGGCGATAGACCTACAGCACTTGTTTACACAAGACTTTCATAAACTAGAGAGAATGGTGCGGAAGGAGAGACTTGAACTCTCACACCTTGCGGCGCCAGAACCTAAATCTGGTGCGTCTACCAATTCCGCCACTTCCGCATTTTGTCAGTTACGAATAACTGTTGTGTCTCTAGTTGTATTTTTCAAATCAGTAATTGGTAAAAATCTGATTTAAAGAATAAATGGTGGCTACGACGGGATTCGAACCTGTGACCCCATCATTATGAGTGATGTGCTCTAACCAACTGAGCTACGTAGCCAACATAGAATACTGATATTCATCAATACTCTTAAATAATGGCAGGTCTACCTGGATTCGAACCAGGGAATGGCGGCATCAAAAGCCGCTGCCTTACCGCTTGGCGATAGACCTACAGCGCTTGCTTACACAAGACTTTTCACAAACTAGAGAGAATGGTGCGGAAGGAGAGACTTGAACTCTCACACCTTGCGGCGCCAGAACCTAAATCTGGTGCGTCTACCAATTCCGCCACTTCCGCATATTGTCAGTTACAAGTAACTGTTGTTTCTCTAGTTGTATAATTTAAATCAGTAATTGGTAAAAAGCTGATTTAAAGAATAAATGGTGGCTACGACGGGATTCGAACCTGTGACCCCATCATTATGAGTGATGTGCTCTAACCAACTGAGCTACGTAGCCAACACAGAATACTGAATTTCATCAATACTCTTAAATAATGGCAGGTCTACCTGGATTCGAACCAGGGAATGGCGGCATCAAAAGCCGCTGCCTTACCGCTTGGCGATAGACCTACAGCGCTTGTTCACACAAGACTTTCACAAACTAGAGAGAATGGTGCGGAAGGAGAGACTTGAACTCTCACACCTTGCGGCGCCAGAACCTAAATCTGGTGCGTCTACCAATTCCGCCACTTCCGCATATTGTCAGTTATAAATAACTGTTGTTTCTCTAGTTGTATAATTTAAATCAGTAATTGGTAAAAACTGATCTAAAGAATAATGGTGCGGAAGGAGAGACTTGAACTCTCACACCTTGCGGCGCCAGAACCTAAATCTGGTGCGTCTACCAATTCCGCCACTTCCGCATGATTAATCGTCGAGACAATTAATCTAAATAATGGCAGGTCTACCTGGATTCGAACCAGGGAATGGCGGCATCAAAAGCCGCTGCCTTACCGCTTGGCGATAGACCTACAGCGCTTGCTTACACAAGACTTTCACAAACTAGAGATAATGGTGCGGAAGGAGAGACTTGAACTCTCACACCTTGCGGCGCCAGAACCTAAATCTGGTGCGTCTACCAATTCCGCCACTTCCGCATATTGTCAGTTACAAGTAACTGTTGTCTCTAGTTGTATAATTTAAATCAGTAATTGGTAAAAAGCTGATTTAAAGAATAAATGGTGGCTACGACGGGATTCGAACCTGTGACCCCATCATTATGAGTGATGTGCTCTAACCAACTGAGCTACGTAGCCAACATAGAATACTGAATTTCATCAATACTCTTAAATAATGGCAGGTCTACCTGGATTCGAACCAGGGAATGGCGGCATCAAAAGCCGCTGCCTTACCGCTTGGCGATAGACCTACTAGTGCTTTTTAAAAGCATCTCTCAACGCTATTGAGAGAATGGTGCGGAAGGAGAGACTTGAACTCTCACACCTTGCGGCGCCAGAACCTAAATCTGGTGCGTCTACCAATTCCGCCACTTCCGCATGTTATCAGTTTCTAGAACCGATATTCAATTTTAACGTGAAAATTGAATGGTGGCTACGACGGGATTCGAACCTGTGACCCCATCATTATGAGTGATGTGCTCTAACCAACTGAGCTACGTAGCCATTTTCCGTTTTTTAACACTGATTCTTAACGAATCACTGTGTCGGGAACGGGGCGCATTATGCTCATACCAGCGAAAACCGTCAATAGTTTTTTTAAATATATCGTCAAAATTCGTTTGTTCGGCGCATATTTGGGCGATGTGTGCGAATGACAAACTGAAATTACGATTGTCAGCTTAAAACTTCAAAAAATGTGAACACTATCAAGTTATTTATATTGCTAACAAATAAGTGAAATTTATATTTAGATGAAAATAAGCCAGCTAATAAAGCTGGCTTATATAATTTGTAAACTTAGCGGCTAAGCTACAAATTACACGTTAAAACGGAAATGAACAACATCACCGTCTTTAACAATGTACTCTTTACCTTCTAGACGCCATTTACCTGCTTCCTTAGCACCTGACTCACCACCGAAATTGATGTAATCGTCATAGCCAATAACTTC
This sequence comes from Photobacterium sp. GB-50, assembly GCF_003026755.1. Lineage (NCBI taxonomy): Bacteria > Pseudomonadati > Pseudomonadota > Gammaproteobacteria > Vibrionales > Vibrionaceae > Photobacterium > Photobacterium sp. GB-50. The sequence continues at coordinate 20,770 of NZ_PYNX01000021.1, read as the reverse complement.
TGCACGAATAAAGCCTTTTTCGAAGTCCGTGTGGATAACACCCGCTGCTTTTGGTGCTGTTGCACCGACAGGGATTGTCCATGCTCGCACTTCTTTAACACCAGCTGTAAAGTAAGTCTGAAGAGACAATAGCTGATAACCTGAACGGATAACACGGTTAAGACCTGGTTCTTCGATACCCATATCGGCAAGGAACTCTTCACGATCTTCATCATCCAGTTCAGCGATCTCTGATTCCATTGCCGCACATACTGGAACAACAACCGCATTTTCTTCAGTTGCACGTGCAATAACTTTGTCAAGGAATGGGTTATTTTCAAAACCGTCTTCATTAACATTAGCGATGTACATGGTTGGCTTAAGCGTTAAGAAGTGTAGGTAATCGATCGCTGCTTTTTCTTCTTTTGTCAGCTCAAGTGCACGTAGCATGCCACCTTCAGTTAGGTGAGGAAGCATCTTCTCTAGTACTTTGATTTCAAACTTAGCATCGTTATCACCGCCTTTTGCGCGTTTAGCTAAACGCTGGATTGCGCGTTCACACGTATCTAAGTCTGCCATCGCAAGCTCAAGGTTGATGATATCCATGTCTTCTAACGGATCGATACGGCCAGCAACGTGGACAATATTATCGTTTTCGAAACAACGAACAACGTGGCCAATAGCATCTGTTTCACGGATGTTAGCTAGGAATTTATTACCTAGACCTTCACCTTTAGATGCACCAGCAACAAGACCCGCGATATCAACAAACTCCATCGTCGTTGGCATAATTCGTTCTGGATTTACGAATACTGCCAATGCATCCATACGTGGATCAGGAACAGGTACTACACCTGTGTTTGGTTCAATAGTACAGAACGGGAAGTTTGCTGCTTCAATGCCTGCTTTTGTTAAGGCGTTGAATAGAGTTGACTTACCAACGTTTGGTAGACCTACGATACCGCATTTAAAACCCATGGTTTAAAACCCTTTTGGTGATTATTCTGTGTAACAACTCAACTATAGTACGAATGACTGTATCTATAGCGGCAAAATAGTACGCGAAAATGTGTGGCTATTCTGCTTTGAATGTATGTAGGCGATTTTGCGCCTTTGTTAAGCCGTCTTTAAGTAAGATATCAATGCAGCGAACAGATTCATCTACTGCAGCATCAATCAATTCTTGCTCTTTAGCAGGTGCTTTTCCAAGTACGTAGCCTGCGACTTTGTTTTTATCGCCTGGATGACCGATAGCGATCCTCAGACGATAGAAATCTTTATTGTTGCCCATTTTACTAATGATATCGCGAAGACCATTATGTCCGCCATGACCACCACCTTTTTTAAATTTCGCAACACCGGGTGGTAAATCTAATTCATCGTGAGCAACTAAAATTTCTTCGGGTTTGATTTGGAAGAAGTTAGCTAACGCAGCAACCGACTTTCCTGACAGATTCATAAAAGTCGATGGGATCAATAGGCGAAGATCTTGTCCATTGGCTGTAATTCTTCCTGTTAAACCAAAATACTTGGGATCAGGGCGAAGGGTTACATTGTGGACGCGCGCTAATTCTTCAACGACCCATGCACCGGCATTATGGCGGGTGTTGGCGTACTCTTGACCCGGGTTAGCGAGGCCAACAAGCAAACGAATATTATTACTCACGTTTATCTCTCTTGTCATTTACCAGTAACTTAGCGGGTGGCACCTGAAATTATAGTGACAATGAGTTACTGGGTGTTGGGCTCAAAACGCGCCATATATTATATTAAATTAACTAAAATTGATATGGCTCTTCGTAGTCACTGTTTTTGCTGGCTAGACAAAAGAAAACGCCTCGCTATTGCGAGGCGTTAAATATCTTATTCGGTTAAATTAAGGCAACCTAACCGAGTGAGCAAATTAGTGCTCAAACATTGCTGAAATTGATTCTTCGTTGCTAATGCGACGAATAGCTTCAGCTAGCATACCTGACAGTGTTAATACTGATACTTTACCCGTCGCTTCAATTTCTTTTGTTAGCGTAATTGAGTCTGTAACGATAATTTCATCGATAACAGATTCACGGATATTCTCTAGTGCACTACCTGAAAATACTGGGTGAGTAGCGTATGCAAATACACGTTTTGCACCACGCTCTTTTAGCGCTTCTGCTGCTTTACATAGGGTACCGCCTGTATCGATCATGTCATCAACGATGATACAGTCACGACCTTCAACGTCACCGATTAGGTGCATGACTTGAGATACGTTTGCACGTGGACGACGCTTATCGATGATAGCGATATCTGTGTCATCAAGTAGTTTTGCAATAGCACGAGCACGGACAACACCACCGATGTCTGGTGATACCACAACAGGATCTTGAAGATCTTTGGCTAGCATGTCTTCTAGAAGAACTGGGCTACCAAATACGTTATCTACAGGAACATCGAAGAAGCCTTGGATTTGCTCAGCGTGTAGGTCAACAGTAAGAACACGGTCAACACCCACATTAGAAAGGAAATCAGCAACTACTTTTGCAGTGATTGGTACACGAGCAGAGCGAACGCGGCGATCTTGGCGAGCATAACCAAAGTATGGAATTACTGCTGTAATACGGCCAGCTGAAGCGCGGCGTAGTGCATCGATCATAACAACCAGTTCCATTAGGTTGTCGTTCGTTGGTGCACAAGTTGATTGGATAATGAATACGTCGCTACCACGTACGTTTTCATTAATTTGTACACATACTTCACCATCGGAGAAACGGTTAACCGTTGCATCTCCCAATGAAATATAAAGACGATCAGCGATGCGTTGGGCTAGTTCTGGTGTTGCGTTACCAGCAAACAGCTTCATATCAGGCACGGTGTAAACCTCAGGTTGCGTCCAAGTTGTAATTACTGACAATCCGTAGAATGTGCGGCTAAGGTTGTCATAAGAGGAGACGTGTTGACACCTTTTGCGACAAATCCGTGGAGCCAGTCAGGTAAAATTTTCAAAATTGCGTTGGCTTCTTCCTGCGTATTAAACTCCGAAAATACACAAGCTCCAGTGCCGGTCAATCTTGATGGCGCGTATTCTAACAGCCACGAAAGCGCCTGATCAACCTCGGGATTAAGACTTCTTACAATTTTCTCGCAATCGTTTTCGTAAACTCCACGTAACAGTGCATCTAGGCTACGTTTTTTAGTATTACGCGGAAGTTCTGGATGGGTGAAAATATCGACAGTTGCAATGCTAATATCAGGCTTTGCGATTAAAAACCATTTTTCTTGCGGTTCTGCCGGTTGCAGTTTTTCACCAATACCTTCGGCAAATGCGCTAGTACCACGGACAAAAACAGGGACATCAGCACCTAATTTAAGACCAATATCTGCTAATTCATCAACCGATAGCTGGGTTTGCCAAAGATGATTGAGGGCGACTAATGCTGTGGCTGCATTAGAAGAGCCACCACCAAGACCACCTCCCATAGGAAGGATCTTATCAATATGAATATCGGCTCCTAAGTCACAATGTGAGGCTTGACGAAGTGCATTTGCAGCGCGATAAATCAGGTTATCTTCGGTTTTAACTCCTTCAATTGCAGGCGTTAAATTAATTTGGTTATCACGACGTGGCGTGATGGTTAAAGTATCGCCATAATCGACAAACTGAAACAGCGTCTGTAAATCATGGTAGCCATTTGGACGTTGGCCTGTAATGTATAAAAATAAATTCAGTTTTGCTGGCGCTGGCCATTGGCTCGCGACACCAAAAGGGATGTATTGACTCATGCAATGCTCGTCTATTTTGAGTAATCGAAAATGCTTTGCTGTTTAATTTGCTAACCAGTTAGAGATTTTTATTTTAATTTTGAGTTTGCCTTGGTTTAGTACCATTTGTGTGGGTAAGGCAGGGCTCTGATCATTATACGTGTTGTAGTGCATTTCCCATACTTGACCATCAATCTCTTTGGCGAGATAAGCGACTTGATCATTTTTGTTTAGCTGATAAGTATCAGCAGCCGTCGGTAAACCAATTAGCCAATCGCGCATTTGTGATAGGGGTAATTCGATTCCTGTTAATTGCTTCACTAATTGCGCAGCATCAGTGCCATGATAGGTTTTACCATCAGGATCGATGAGTGTGACGTTACCCGGCTCTGCATTGAGATTAAGGACGGTTTTGTACATTTTTGTTAAGATTAACTGGTATTTATCAGCATGATTTTTCCAGTTAAAGGTGAGAGATATGCGTTGCTCAGGGCTTAAATAGCCAAACACACCTTTCGCTTGATAATCGGTGAGGTGTTTTAATTGGGCTTGATGGATTTCCCAATCGACTTTTGCGGTGCTTTTGGGCGTTTGCGCACAGCCAGATAATAAGGAAAATGTAATAGCAATAAAGGCTAAATTACGTAATCTCATGATGAAAGCTCGTAATAAGAATGAGCAAAAACAATAACGATTATTTTAATTAAAGCCAAATATTAAGCAAAAATAAGGGGTAAATTAGGCAAATAAAGCAATAAAAATGCAGTCATTATTGATTGATTACGTCAGCTACCTTTTATTAAGTCAGGGCATCAAGTAAAATCCCCTCCTTAGATTTTTTCACTGGCGAAGTGGGTACACCGTCTCCATGACCTTGCTTGCATTAGGAATCAACCATAAAACAGCTTCTGTTGATTTACGCGAAAAAGTAGCTTTTTCTCCTGAAAAGCTATCTTTGGCGTTGCAGCAGCTGAAAAACCACCCTGAGGTATTAAGTGGGGTTATAGTATCTACATGTAACCGTACTGAAGTTTACTGTGAGATTTCACAGTCAGGGCCGGGTGTGATCATTGACTGGTTGACCAAATTTCATCAGATCACAGCCGAAGAACTGATGCCAAGCCTGTACTTTCATGAAGAGCAAGCGGCAGCACGTCATTTAATGCGTGTTGCTTGTGGCCTTGATTCGTTAGTATTGGGCGAGCCGCAAATCCTAGGACAGGTGAAGCAGTCTTATTCGGAATCAAAAGACAACGAAGCAGTAGGTGGCACCTTAGAAAAGCTGTTTCAAAAAACCTTTACAGTAGCGAAACGCGTACGTACTGAAACTGACATTGGCGGCAATGCTGTCTCTGTAGCTTATGCGGCGTGTTCTTTAGCGCGACAAATTTTTGAGTCTTTATCGGGTGCTACTATTTTACTTGTTGGTGCAGGCGAAACAATTGAACTTGTTTCTCGCCATGTCGTTGAACAAGGTTGTAATAGTTTGATTGTTGCTAACCGTACGCGTGAGAGAGCAGAAGGTATTGCACAAGAGTTTGGTGCTGAAGTGATCAGTCTTGAAGAAATTCCTGATCACCTCCATCGCGCTGATATTGTTATTAGTTCAACCGCAAGCCCATTGCCGATTGTTGGTAAAGGGATGGTTGAAATGGCATTAAAACAACGTCGTCATCAGCCTATGCTGTTGGTGGATATTGCTGTGCCTAGAGATATAGAACAACAAGTTGGCGAATTGAACGATGCTTACTTATATTCTGTTGATGATCTTCACTCGATTGTAGAGAAGAACCGTGAGCAGCGTAAGGTCGCAGCGATTCAAGCTGAAGCCATTATAAGTGAAGAAAGCGCTGTGTTTATGCAGTGGTTACGCTCACTTGAAGCAGTTGATAGTATTCGAGATTATCGTCAATTTGCCGAACAAATTAAACAGGAGCTACTACAGCGTAGTCTCCAAGCCATTGCTAATGGTACCGAGCCTGAAAAGGCGTTAGCAGAGCTCAGTAACAAACTTACCAATAAGCTTATCCATGCACCAACCAAGGCTATGCAGCAGGTCGCAAAAAATGGCGAATCTGAAAAATTAGCTGTGATTCGTGAAGCACTCGGTCTGGATTCCTATAACGATTAGTAGTTGATCGCCTTTGGCTTTCGCTCAGCACTATTAGAAGATTATGAAGCAATCAATTTTAGTTAAATTAGAAACTCTTGTTGAACGTTACGAAGAAGTTCAACATCTCCTCGGTGATCCAAGTGTTCTTGCGGATCAAAACCGCTTTCGTGCGTTATCAAAAGAATATTCTCAGCTAGAAGAAGTGACTAAGTGTTTTCAAGCTTACCAACAAGCAAAAGAAGATTTAGTGGCTGCTGAAGAAATGGCGCAGGAAGACGATGCAGAAATGCGTGAAATGGCACAAGAAGAGATCAAAGAAGCCAAAGCTGAAATTGAACGCTTAGCTGATGAACTTCAGGTGCTATTGATTCCTAAAGATCCTAACGATGATCGTAACTGTTTTGTCGAAATCCGCGCAGGTGCGGGTGGTGATGAAGCGGGTATCTTTGCGGGTGATCTTTTCCGTATGTACAGCAAATATGCCGAACGTCGTGGCTGGCGTATCGAGATCATCAATGAAAACCGCTCAGAACAAGGCGGTTACAAAGAGATGATCGCAAAAGTGAACGGCGATGGTGCTTACGGTATTTTGAAATTTGAGTCAGGCGGTCACCGCGTTCAGCGTGTTCCTGCAACAGAATCTCAAGGTCGTGTACATACTTCAGCTTGTACTGTTGCGGTATTACCTGAAATTCCAGAAGCGGAAATTCCAGAAATCAATGCTGGCGATTTACGTATTGATACCTTCCGTTCATCAGGTGCGGGTGGTCAACACGTTAACACCACCGACTCTGCAATCCGTATTACTCACTTACCAACAGGTATTGTTGTTGAGTGTCAGGATGAGCGCTCACAGCATAAAAACAAAGCAAAAGCGATGTCGGTACTTGCTGCTCGTATTATCAAAGCAGAAGAAGAGAAACGTCATGCTGAAGAAGCGAGCACACGTCGTAACCTACTAGGTTCAGGTGATCGTTCTGATCGTATTCGTACTTACAACTACCCACAAGGTCGTGTTTCTGATCACCGTATTACACTGACACTTTACCGCTTAAATGAAGTGATGGAAGGTGATTTAGATGCATTGATCCAACCGGTATTTACTGAATACCAGGCGGATCAGTTAGCTGCGATGTCTGAGCAAAACTAATGCCTCAAAGCATTGAATATTTGCTAAAGCAAACCACTGAACAACTAGCAAGTGCGGGCTCTGAGAGTCCGCAACTTGATAGCGTTGTTTTGCTATGTCATGCGCTTGATAAGCCACGCAGTTATTTATTAACGTGGCCTGAAAAGCAACTAGATGATGAGCAATATAATTTTTTTCAGCAGTTACTTGCACGCCGCCGAAATGGTGAGCCTATCGCATATATTGTTGGTGAGCGTGAATTTTGGTCACTGCCATTAAAAGTCTCACCTTCAACCTTGATCCCACGTCCTGATACTGAGCGTTTGGTTGAACTTGCATTAGATAAAATCACCAGCGCTACTACCAAAGTATTGGATTTAGGAACCGGAACCGGTGCGATTGCACTGGCGATTGCTTCTGAGTGTCCAAGTCTTCAGGTTACAGGCATTGACTTACGTCAAGAAGCGGCTGAGCTTGCGCATGAAAATAGCCAACGTTTATCAATATTAAATACCCGATTTTTAGCGGGAAGTTGGTATTCACCATTACAAGACAATGATGTGTTTGAGCTAATTGTGAGTAATCCGCCTTACATTGATCACGCCGATCCCCATTTAGTTCAAGGCGATGTTCGCTTTGAACCAAAGAGTGCATTAGTTGCTGATGATAATGGCTTAGCTGATATCCGTATTATTAGCGCGCAAGGACGCAAACACTTAACAGTAGGTGGTTGGTTGTTAATGGAGCATGGCTTCGAACAAGGTTCGGCTGTAAGAACTATTTTAGAACAGTTGGGTTATCAACAAGTATCTACCAGTCAAGACTATGCAGGGCTCGATCGTGTCACGATGGGCTGCTGGCAAGGAGAATTATAATTATGTATATGGCAATGAAACATCTTCATTTAGTGGCAATCGCACTCAGTGTTTTACTGTTTGTGACTCGCTACATCATGATGATGGCAAACTCATCACTTTTAAATAAAAAGTTTTTCAAGATCACTCCCCATATTGTTGACACTGTGCTTTTAGCAAGTGGTGTGGCATTAATTTTCATTACAGGATTTATGCCTTTTACGGCTGGTAATAGTTGGTTAACTGAAAAGTTAACTTGTGTACTCGCTTACATCGCCCTTGGTTATGTCACACTGCATATGGGTAAAAATAAAGTCTTTAAGACATTTGCCTTTTTAGGCGCATTGGGCTGGGTATTTCTGGCTGCGCAATTGGCGGTAACGAAAACGCCAATTTTAGGTTAAGTTAGGTTAGATCATGATGCTGTTTAATGAAGACGAATTAAATTCGCGGCCATTAGTTTATGGTGCTATTGATATGATGAAGGACATCGTGCCTGAATTTCCAACCCAGTGGGTGGAGTTAAAGTTATCTCAATTAGCGCAGGAAGCTGAGCAAACATTAATGGAAGAAGTTAATCCTCGTTTACGGTTAGAGGGGCTGTTACGCCTTTTTTATCGTGAATGGGGCTTTCAAGGCGATCACCAACAATACTTTTCGTCAGATAATGCATTCTTAGATAAAGTACTGGAGCGTCGAAAGGGGATCCCTGTCAGCCTTGGTGCTTTATTTCTTTATTTATCTCAGCACCTTGATCTGCCGATTGAAAGCGTAGGCTTTCCGACCCAGTTTCTATTAAAAGCGACATGGTCTGAAAGCGATGTTCAGTATATTAACCCCTTTGATGGTGAATTTGTTAGCACGCATATATTACGTAGCTGGTTGATTGGTCACCGTGGTCCATTTACTGAACTTAAACCTGAATACCTTAAAACACAGCAGAATCATGAAATTTTAACGCGTTGGTTAACGGTTATGAAAAGTGCACTTCTTCGTGAAGAGCATTTTACGGATGCTTTACGTTGTAGTGATCTTGCGCTGGTATTTAGCCCAGGCGATCCCCATGAGATCCGTGACCGAGGCTATATTTATCAACAGCTTGATTGTAATCACGCTGCAGCGATGGATTACTCATACTTTATTGAGCAATGCCCAGAAGATCCAGCCGCTGATTTACTTAAAACTCAAGTAGAGACGCTCTTTGATGAGCCTCTGATTCTACACTAGAAGAGAACAACAAATATGATGGAACAAAAAACTGTTCGCATTGGCGATATTGATGTTGCAAATGATAAGCCATTTGTTTTATTTGGTGGCATGAATGTGCTTGAGTCTCGCGACTTAGCGATGCAAATGTGTGAGCACTACGTGAAGGTCACTGAGAAATTAGGTATTCCTTACGTATTTAAAGCTTCTTTTGATAAAGCTAACCGTTCATCTGTTCATTCATACCGTGGTCCTGGTATGGAAGAAGGTTTAAAAATCTTTCAAGAGCTAAAAGATACGTTTGGTGTGAAAATTATCACTGATATTCACGAGAAAGAGCAGGCACAACCTGTTGCTGATGTGGTTGATGTGATTCAGCTTCCAGCGTTTCTGGCTCGTCAAACTGATCTTGTTGAAGCAATGGCAAAAACAGGCGCTGTGATTAATGTGAAAAAACCACAGTTCATGAGCCCTGGTCAAGTCGGTAACATTGTTGAGAAATTCGCTGAGTGTGATAATCACAATGTGATCTTATGTGAGCGTGGTGTATTGCACGGTTACGATAACTTAGTGGTTGATATGCTTGGTTTTGATGTAATGAAAAAAGCATCAAAGGGTAGCCCAATCATCTTTGATGTGACACATGCGCTGCAGTGTCGTGATCCACTAGGTGCGGCTTCTGGTGGTCGTCGTGAGCAAACCGTTGATCTAGCTCGCTCTGGTATTGCAACGGGTATTGCGGGCCTATTTATGGAAGCACACCCAACGCCAGATCTCGCGCTTTGTGATGGTCCATCAGCATTCCCACTCGATAAGCTAGAACCGTTTTTAGCACAAATTAAACAGCTTGATGATTTGATTAAGAGCTTTGCTCCAATTGAAGTGAACTAAGTCTTTCATTTAGATTTTAAAGCCCAGTGAGTATAAATCACTGGGCTTTTTTATTGCCGATAACGAACTGAATGATTATTTTGTTTGATAAATGCTCAATATATGAAAATTTAATAAATCCACAAAGACGATATTTAATTCTTATTACTTGAGTGATATGTGAAGTTATATATCGTTATTTGTTAGCGTTGCAGTTCTCATGCTTATTGGGTATTAGGTATCCAGTGTGATATGTGTCTCACTTGTTTTGAAACTTAAAGATTGTAGTTTCATACTTATAGCCGATTTTATTTGGTTAGAGAGTTACTTGTGTCATTAACAACAATCCAAGCGCACCCCGAAAAAGAGAGCACAGCACATCCTTCTAAGTGGACACAGCATGACACCCGTTGGATGTTAAGTTTGTTTGGCACATCGGTCGGGGCAGGTATTTTATTTTTACCTATCAATATTGGCTCAGGTGGATTCTGGTCACTGGTTATAATGGCATTATTAGCAGGACCTATGACATTTTGGGCTCATCGTGGATTAGCGCGTTTTGTTTTATCATCATCATCTTCTGACGCTGATTTTACCGATGTAGTTGAAGAGCATTTTGGTTCCCGTTACGGACGCTTAATTTCAGCCCTGTATTTTCTTTCTATCTTTCCGATTTTACTCATTTATGGTGTCGGCCTAACCAATACCGTTGATAGTTTTATTGTCCATCAATTAGGTTGGCAAGCGCCGTCACGGGTGTTGTTATCAGGCGGATTAGTCTTCTTGATGATCACTGTGATGCTTGCGGGTGAAAAAGCGATGCTTAAAGCGTTTGAAGTGATTGTCTACCCACTGGCATTTATTCTGGCGGGCATTTCTATTTACCTGATCCCAAGCTGGCATGTACCTAATCTTAACTTCTCTCAAAGTATTACTGAATTTAGCTCATCGTTATGGTTATCAATACCAGTTGTTGTTTTTGCTTTTAGTTATACGCCTGTCGTTTCTGGCTTTGTGAATGCTCAACGTCGTCAGTATGGCGATCATGCACATCGAAAATCAGAAACAATCTTAAAGCGTACCTCAATGATGTTGATTACTTTTGTTTTGTTCTTTGTGTTCTCTTGCGTGCTAAGTTTATCCCCTGAGCAGTTACAGCATGCAAAAATGGATAACGTGTCAGTGTTATCTTATTTAGCGAACGTTAAAGACAGTCACTTTATTATGTTGCTAGGCCCTTTAATTGCTTTTATTGCAATTACGTCATCGTTTTTAGGGCACTTTATGGGCGCACGTGAAAGCTTCAATGGCATTGTAGCGAAACAAACATCACTGCCATTAAAAACCATCGACAAGGTTGGGGTAGTGATCATGTTCTTCTCTATTTGGTTTGCTGCTGTTATGAACCCAAGTATTTTAGGGATGATGGAAGCGTTATCAGGCCCTGTGATTGCGATGATACTTTTTATTATGCCAATGCTTGCGGTATATCGAATTGAAAGTCTGAAAATGTACCGAGGTAAAATCAGTACTTGGTTTATTTTATTGATGGGATGTTTAGCAGTCGCGGCGATTATTTTTAGCTTAGTGTAAACATTTACTTGATAGCTGGTTTAAATTGGTTTCTAAAATAAAGGCTTGCGTTATACGCAAGCCTTTTTGTTTATTTAGCAGTATCAGGCTTTATAATTTAAAGCGGTTGATTTCTTGCTGCAGTTCATAAGAGAGCTCTGATAATTCAGCGGCTTGTTTTGCGGCTTCATTAGCTTCAACAGCCAACTCGTTTGAAACATCACGGATCCCTTCGGTATTGCGCGTGATCTCTGATGTCACTGATGATTGCTCTTCGGCAGCAGAGGCTATTTGGGTTGCCATATCATTGATGTTATTAACAGCATTGGTAATTTGCGCCAAACTAGCAGAAGCAGAGCTTGCATCATCAACACTGGTTTCAGATAGGTGACGACTATCTTCCATTATCCCAACCGCTTGCCCTGTGGTTTGTTGTAGCGTTTCAATCATTTGCTGAATTTCTTGGGTCGAGGCATGGGTACGTTGACTTAATACTCGTACTTCATCTGCAACAACCGCAAATCCACGACCTTGTTCGCCAGCACGTGCAGCTTCAATCGCGGCGTTTAATGCCAGCAAGTTAGTTTGCTCTGCAATGCCTTGGATAGTTGAAAGAATCGTATTGATACTTTGGGCATGACTATTAAGATCGCTAATCACTGTCGTTGCCGTTTCAACTTCTTGCGCCAAACTAGAAATAGATTGTTGGCTTTGATTGACCTGAGTAGCACCATGATTAGATGCCATCACAGTTTCTTCTGCTGTTCGTGCTGTATTCTCAGCGTTAGAGGCAATTTCTTTGGTTGCCGCTGCCATTTCGTTAATAGCAGTTGCGACCATATTGATTTCATCTTGTTGATGCTGGATACGGGTACTACGTTCTTCTGCTTGGGTTGCCGTTAAATGTGACTGTTGACTGAGAGATTGAGATACATGGTTTAAACGTGCCACCATTTGATGCATGTTGCCAACAAACTGGTTGAAGTTATTGGCGAGTTGGCCCACTTCATCATTGCTCTTTGGCTCAATACGTTGAGTTAGATCGCCTTCACCACTGGCGATTTCTGCCAGCGCGTTTGATACGCGATCTAAATCGCGGAACAAGAAGTTAACTAACCATGCCACTGTAGTAATGACTAACAGTGCAATAACCGCAGCGGTAAGAAGGAGCTTATAAAGCAATGCTTTATGGCTGGCTTCCTCGGTTTTTTTATCCATGTTGAGTGCTAATATCCAGTCAGTATGAGGGATGTTAGCAAAATAAAGTAGTTTAGGCTGATCGTTAATGGTCAGGTTAGTCAGTGCATTATTATGAATTTGCTGCTCAATATAATTAATAGAAAGCGCGTTGCTATAACGTGAAATAGGTTGTAGCAATAGCTGCTGATCGGGGTGAGCGATAAATGTGGCGTCTTTTTTATTGATCAACATAGCAAATGCATTTTGACCAACATTCAAATTGACGATGTCGTCGATTAATTGGGTGATCAATATATCAGCGCCGATAACACCGATAAAAGTGGAATTATCATAAACAGGTTTGGCGATGGTCACCATTTTAGCTTTAGTTAAGGTGTCCATATACGGTGACGATATGATGGTTTCATTCGCTTTTTGTGCTTGTTGGTACCAAGGACGGGTACGTGGATCTACCTGAGATAAATCACGTTCAGCAAAAGAGCTAGTGGCGATACCTGCGGTGCTGCCGAAGTAAATATCTTCAAATTGACCCGCTAAACGGGCTTGCTTTAAAGAGGGGATCGTAGCAATGTCAGGATTGTTAATTGTTACTGAGTCAATAATATTGGTACGAATATTTACCCAGTCACCCACACTGCTGCTAACAGCCTCGGTTAGGCTACTTGCTCGAGCGTAAAGATCACGTTTAGCTTGAGTATCAATTTGATTAGCAGAGAGCCAAGTGAGTGCAGTCGCCATCACTAAAACTGCCGATAAACTCGCGACAATAAGTTTTTGTTTTAATGTTAACTGCATTATATATCCCTAAAATCCAGTAAATGTTAGCAGATTTTAGCGGTTGTTTATCATTGATGCACCTTAAATAATGGAATTGTTATTAGTGTTACTGAATTGAGTGATGACCGTTCCATTTTTTGTGCTTTTACTACAAAATAAGCGTTTTTCTTGTCATAAAACACAAGAAATAAACTGAACTTGACTGAATATGTAATTTAGTTACATATCTTTTGGATGTTTAGACGTCTAGATGTTGACACTGTGAGCGCATCCCTTTAGTCTTGGAATGAATGTATAAATAGAACTTTAGTCGTCGCCATGCCAAATATAGATAAAAAAAATCAAACCATTTCACCTTCTGCATTAGCACTCTTACCCTTGGGTATTTTTTTAGCTTTATTCATTGGTGTAGGTACTTACCTTACGATGCAAGGGGTTGATTTTGCTTTTTATCAATTACCTTCACCTGTCGCAGCTTTGCCTGCTGTTGTTGTTGCGATTTTACTAAGTAAAGAAAAACTAAATAAAGCGATAGAGCAATTTATCCGTGGTGTGGGTCATAGCGATATTATTGCAATGTGTATGATTTACCTATTGGCTGGTGCTTTTGCTTCTGTTGCTAAAGCGTCGGGTGGGGTGGATGCAACGGTTAACCTTGGCTTATCACTTATTCCAGCAAGCATGATCTTACCCGGTATCTTTGTGATCTCTGCTTTTATTGCCACCGCAATGGGAACATCGATGGGGACAATTGCTGCAGTAGCCCCCGTCGCATTAGGCATTGCGCATGCGTCTGGTATGGATGTCGCATTAACTGCTGGTGTGGTTCTTAGTGGGGCAATGTTTGGTGATAATCTTTCAATTATTTCTGATACCACAATCGCAGCAACGCGATCACAAGGCTGTCAGATGAAAGATAAATTCCGTGAAAACATTAAAATCGCCTTACCTGCTGCAATTGCCGCTATTTTATTATTTGCGTTTAATAGCTCGGTTACACAATTGCCTGAAACAGCACCTATTGAGTGGTTAAAAGTCATTCCTTATATCACTATCTTGGTGCTCGCAGTCTCTGGGGTTAATGTGTTTGTTGTTCTATCTGTCGGTATTTTACTGGCTGGTGGTGTCGGTCTAACATCTGCTGCTGATTATAGTTTTACCAGTTTTGGCAAAGATATTTATGGTGGTTTTAGCAATATGCAGGAAATCTTCCTGCTCTCTATGTTGATTGGTGGTATTAGTGAATTAATGCGCCAACAAGGTGGACTCGCTTTCTTAACTCAAAGTATCAGTCGTGTGATTAATGTATTTAGCAAAAAACATCAGTCATCTGAAAATTTACGGGCGAGTGAGTTTGGTATTGCTAGTCTTGTGAGCTTGACTAACTTATGTACGGCAAATAATACTGTTGCGATTATTGTATCAGGCGGTGTTGCACGTGAACTGGCTGATGAAAATGGGGTTACACCACGTCGTTCCGCGAGTTTACTCGATATTTTCTCGTGTGTAATTCAAGGTGTTTTACCATACGGAGCGCAAGCGTTACTCCTTGGTTCTGTTTTTGAGTTATCACCATTAGATGTTGTTGCGCACTCTTATTACTGTTTCTTCTTAGCTCTTTCTGCCATTGTTGCGATTATGTTGAAACACCCTAGTCGAAAATTGGCGAAAGTATAATGTGATATCTATCACTATAAAGTAGTGTTGAGCATAACTGTTTGAAAAAAGCCCAGTATTTACTGGGCTTTTTTGTGCTTGGGTGTGACATAAACAAGAGTTTTAAAAGACGAAAAGTGATCCTGTTAACAAAAATTTAAAATGGAAAATTCATACGTATTTATTTCGTTACACTGGCGATATTGGTCACATTGTTTCACTTTTACCGACATTTTTTTGTGGTGAAAATGTGACTAATTAATTTTTCCAGTTTTACGAATATTATCTTCGTTTGAAGTCGCCATTAAAAATACAGTTAAGGTGGATACCATGAAGCAACGCCTATTTGCTAAAACAGCATTAAGCGCCGCTCTCGTTGCCGTTCTTTCAGGTTGTGCAACGACAGCGGAAAAAGCCTCATCAGCATGGGATGCTGATACAACTTATAGAATCACGATTCTTCATACCAACGATAACCATGGTCGTTTCTGGCATAACCAGAATGGTGAGTACGGTATGGCTGCCCGCAAGACATTGATTGATGAAATCCGCGCAGAAGTAGAAGAACAAGGTGGTACTAGCTTATTACTTTCTGGCGGTGACATTAACACGGGTGTTCCTGAATCAGATCTACAAGATGCAGAACCTGATTTTAAAGGAATGAATCTGCTTGGCTATGATGCAATGGCATTAGGAAATCATGAATTTGATAACCCATTAGATGTACTACGTAAGCAAGAAGAGTGGGCGAATTTCCCAATGTTGTCGGCTAATATTTACGATAAGACAACAGGTGAGCGCTTATTTCAGCCTTACCAAATTTTTGAAAAACAGGGTATCAAGATTGCCGTCATTGGTTTGACGACAGAAGATACGGCTAAAATTGGTAATCCTGAATTTATCGGCAATGTAGAGTTTCGCGATCCAAAATCAGAAGCCAAAAAAGTGATTGCTGAGCTAGAAAAAACAGAAAAGCCTGATGTGATCATTGCGGCAACGCATATGGGTCACTATGAAGATGGTCATCGTGGTATTAATGCTCCGGGTGATGTTGCGCTTGCACGTTATTTAGATGATGGTGATCTTGATATGATCGTCGGTGGTCACTCGCAAGAGCCTGTCTGTATGGAAGGCCCAAATGTTGCGAAGAAAGATTTTAAACCGGGTGACGAGTGTGTACCTGATCAGCAAAATGGTACATGGATTGTCCAAGCCCACGAGTGGGGTAAGTATGTAGGTCGTGCTGACTTTGAATTTCAGAACGGTGAGCTTTCACTGGTTAGTTACGATTTGATCCCTGTTAACTTGAAGAAAAAAGTTAAGCTAGATGATGGCTCAAGCAAGCGTGTCTTTATTCAAGATGAAATTGTAAAAAACCAAGAAGTGTATAACTTCCTTAAGCCTTACCAAGAGCATGGACAAGAGCAGTTAAACGTTAAGATTGCCAAGTCGAATGGCAAGCTAGAAGGCGATCGTAATGTGGTTCGATTTGAACAAACAAACTTAGGTCGTCTTATTGCTGCGTCACACATGCAACGTGCTAAAGCGGACTTTGCTGTAATGAACTCTGGTGGTGTTCGTGACTCAATTGAAGGCGGCGATATTACTTATAAAGATGTACTCACCGTTCAACCTTTTGGCAATATCGTGACGTACACCGATATGTCAGGTAAAGAAGTTTTAGATTATCTGAACATTGTTGCCACTAAGCCGATAGATTCTGGTGCTTATGCGCAGTTCTACGGTATTTCAATGACGGTTGAAAATGGCAAAGTAAGTGATGTTAAGTTAGCTGGTAAGCCGTTAGATCTGAAAAAGACTTACCGTTTCACTGTACCAAGCTACAACGCAGCTGGTGGTGACGGCTATCCGAAGATCAATGATCATGCAGGTCATGTAAATACGGGGTTTGTTGACGCGGAAGTATTAAAGCAATACTTGGAAACGAATTCACCCATTGATGTAAACAAATTCGCGCCGAAAGATGAAATTGTTTATAAATAAGCAATATTAATTGCTCGAAAGCGCATCTTATATTTTTATTCGATGCGCTTTTTTGTATTTAAAATCCTTCTTTTGATGGATATAGCCGAAAACTGTCAACTCACGATATAATCATTACAGGTAAACAGATGTTCTTAATTTCTTTAGTTGCTTTTGAGCAATAGGGGGAATTAACCACAGCTGTTTGAATGAAAAATAGAGTGAAAAATAATGACTCCAGCGATTCAATTAGCAAAGAAACAAAAAATTTCGTATCAAGTGCATCAATATGAACATGATCCAGCCAATAATAATTTTGGTCATGAAGCGGCAGAAGTCTTAGGGCTAGATCCTAATCGCGTATTTAAAACCTTATTATTTGCATTAAATGGCGATCCTAAAAATTTAGCGGTTGCCGTCGTTCCTGTATCTGGCATGTTAGATTTAAAAGCAGCAGCTAAAGCTGCGGGCAGTAAGAAGGCTGAAATGGCCGATCCAAAGCTTGCGGAAAAAGTAACAGGGTACATAGTGGGGGGTATTAGCCCGTTAGGACAAAAAAAACGGCTGCCAACCTTTGTTGATAGCAGCGCAGAAACGTTTGATACTATTTGTGT
The DNA here is from genome assembly GCF_003026755.1 of Photobacterium sp. GB-50. Taxonomy (NCBI): domain Bacteria; kingdom Pseudomonadati; phylum Pseudomonadota; class Gammaproteobacteria; order Vibrionales; family Vibrionaceae; genus Photobacterium; species Photobacterium sp. GB-50. The sequence goes on along the minus strand of NZ_PYNX01000021.1, from coordinate 3,076 downwards.
TAGTGCAGGTCGTCGCGGCTTAGAAATAGAACTTGCGGCAAAAGATTTAGTTAGTTTGACTGGCGGTAAATTTGCCCCGATTGGCAAGGAAGACTAATACCAAGGATAGAGAGCAAAGAGTGTGTCAGTACCTAATTTAAACTTACTTCGAACATTACATGTCTTATTGGATGAGTGCCATGTAACACGTACGGCTGAGCGTTTACACATTACGCAGTCTGCAGTAAGTCGGCAACTGACACAATTACGTGAAATTTTTTCTGATCCTTTGTTTGTGCGTGAGGGAAACCGGTTATTACCGACCCCTCGCGCACTTTCACTACAAGATAAAATTACGTCATTGCTTACCGATTGCGATTTGGTATTTGAACCAGAACAGTTCTCGCCGCATCACTGGCGCGGGAAAATAGTCTTGTCATCTTCTGATTATGTCGCGCAATATATCTTTCCTGATATCGTCGAGTTATTAACATTGCACGCGCCTTTGCTTGATGTGAGCTATCAGCTATGGTCACCAAGTTATACTGATCAATTAGCCGATCTTGATATTCAATTAGTCTCGACTATGGCACCAAAGATACCTACCGGATTATCTGGGATACAGATTGGATCTGATCGTGCAGTGTGCGTGATGAGTACAACGCATCCATTAGCAAATACAAAGTTAGATTTAACGGTACAAGACTTTGTTGCCTACAATCATATTTCTGTTAACGGTGGTGGAGATAAAGACAGTTTCGTTGATGTGGAGTTACGTACTTTAGGTTATCGGCGACATATTCAAACAACAGTGCCATTTTTCGGATCTGCTTTAAGTATTGTATCTCGTACAGAAATGTTTCTTGTTATTCCAGAACATATAGCTGTTACGATGCAAGATTTCTATAATATTGTTTATAAGCCATTACCATTTCCAAGTGTGCTGAATCAGTATTGGCTGCTATGGCACCCTAAATATAACAACGAATTATCCCATCAATGGTTGCGAGAGCATGTGCTAACGTTAATGAAGAACTCTTTGTATTCAATGGGGCAATAAATCATTAACGAACAATGATGTGTTTTTACGACACCGAAAGGTAATGATTTTTTATCATGACCGTAATGATTTCTTTTGATTTCTTCTTATAACGCTTACTTGGTATTTTTTCTACCAATGTAAGGAGAACATCATGACCATCAGTATTTGGCTATCATTATTATTAATTTGTATTTTAGGGGCGATGTCACCAGGACCGAGTCTTGCTGTTGTTGCTAAGCATAGCTTAACCGGTGGGCGTAAACATGGCTTAGTAACGGCTTGGTCTCATGCTTGTGGGGTAGGTTTATACGCATTATTAACATTATTAGGGCTTGCGGTTGTTTTAAAACAATCACCAACAGTCTTTAATCTGATTAGCTATGCAGGAGCTGGCTACTTAGCCTATTTAGGCGTTAATGCGTTGCGTTCTAAAGGCGGCGTTGCAGAAAAACTCGCAGCAGGAAAGCCTTCTTCCCTTCTTCATGCGGCAAGAGATGGTTTAATGATCTCATTATTAAACCCTAAATTAGCGTTATATTTTTTGGCTCTATTTAGTCAGTTTGTTGCGTTGGGTACAGAAACTGGAAGTAAAATTGTTATTGTGGCGACACCACTATTAGTCGATGGATTATGGTATACCTTAGTTGCTTGTGTCTTGTCATACCCTCGAGTATTACAAACGTTAAGATCCCGCGCTGTATTGATTGATCGTCTATCTGGTGTAGTGCTTATTGGACTGGCTTGTCGTGTACTCTGGCTAGTATGATTGTAAAGTCTAAAAGAAAAGAGCGGCAAAACCGCTCTTTATGGTCTTTGAATTATTCACTGCGACGATTTAGATGTCGTTCACGTGTTTCAGCTTTTTTCTCAGGACTTTTCTTTAGCATGACATATAGCGCACCAGTGCCACCATGTTGCCGTTGCGCCGAGTGAAAGCAAAGCACATCAGATATTTGCTCTAGCCATGTTGTGACATAGCTTTTCATTAATGCTGGTGGATTAGCACGCTCACCTTTGCCATGAACTATCATAACGGTGCGAATATCTAAACGTTGTGATTGCTTTAGAAATGCTAATATTTCATCACGGGCTTGTTGTAATGACTTTTTATGAAGATCTAAACGGCCGTGAATATCGTACTTACCTTGACGCATTTTTCTAAATACAGCTTCTTGTACACCATCTCGTTTAAATTCAATCATATCATCAGGTTTTACCATTTTGGCATTATCTAATGATAAGTATTCAGAATCACTTTCAGCGAGACTTTGAGCTGCAATTCGACGAGCTAGTTGAGACTCTGATACCTGATATTTTTGTGAAATGGTCACAGTATCTTGTTTGATTGGCGCAACATCGGCCATCATTTCTTTAAAAAGGTCTAATTCATTATTATCTGGCATAGGACTTTCACTTTAAGTAACCGATGCTATTGATTATACAAGTGTAATAAAATCTTGCCTAGTTGATGGTGAAAGGTAAGAAAATGAAAAAATAACAAGTATAGAAGCAAGTCCTATACTATTTCCAAATAAACGCTCTAATCAAATGTCCATATTATAGCCCTAACATTTAGATATGATGGTGGTTATTTAAGCCATGTGTATTGCCTGTTGTTATGATCTAGAACAGGAGTAAAAAGGCTGTTTCATTGTTGTGGTTATTTGTGCGTTTGAGAGCACTTAAGTTACCGAGAATGCACAAATTTGGTTGCTTGATGAGCAAAAAAATTCGTTACAAAAAAAAATACCGTATAGGGGTTGCTAAAATCAATTTGGCGAGTATTATAAGCGACCTCGACGACGCAGAGCGTTGTTGAATTTGTCGGTGAATAGCGCAGTTTGGTAGCGCATCTGGTTTGGGACCAGAGGGTCGGGGGTTCGAATCCCTCTTCACCGACCACTATTTTAAAAGTAGTGGTTTAATATAACCATTATTTACAGTCGGTGAATGACGTAGCTTGGTAAGCATCCTGTTTTTGGAAATAGCGGACCAGAGGGTCGGAGATTCCTTCTCTATATAGACTCAGCTCTTCACTGACCACAATTTAAAAGT
>NZ_PYNX01000020.1:0-78284 GCF_003026755.1 Photobacterium sp. GB-50 | reverse complement strand
CAGCGTTCAATCTGAGCCATGATCAAACTCTTCAATTAAAGTTTTTGTGGTCTTTCGACCGGCTCAATGAATACTGTTAAAATACCGCTAACTAGAAGCTAGTTAGGATATTTGAATTGACTGTGCCGATATTTCTATCGTTTTGGTCACTAGTATCATTGATAAATCTTTCGACTTAACTTTTCAACGAGTGCCCACACAGATTGCATGGTCAAATTATTAAAGAACAATCTTCAGCGAAACTAAAACTTTTAAACGTTTCAGGCTTTCGTTGAAGTGGATGGCCATTCTAGCGAAATAAGCTGTCGTGTCAAACACTTTTTTCAACTTATTTTATTAAATCTTTCATCCTATCGTCACTTCCCGAAATCCTTACTGGAAGCCGTTATCGCGTCGATGTGGCGGCATTATAGAGACAAAATGAGGCTTAGCAAGCAATAATTAACTTTTCTTTTAAAAAAGAGCACGTTAGTTCAAAAAGCAATCAACTCCCTATTTTTCATTCCGTTGCTGCATAAATTGCGTAGCAAAATCGCTCACTTTATTCCAATCCGTGTATTCCACCTCTTTCGTCGTATCCGTTTCTCCACCTGTGATTTTCATAATTAACTTAATCATTGTGCGATCAAATAAGTTATAACGGGGATATCTTAGTGCGCCAGCAAAAACGCCGATTAACACAGGATGCCATGGTGACTTAATTAAGAACTTCTTAATATAAGCACTGCCCTCTGGCGTATCTTTGCCTTCTTTACGTGCAGTAAGATTCACACAGAAAAAAGCAACATTATATTGTGACAGTTCTTGTTGGTATTTATTGATAAATCGATACAGTTTCTTATTGAAGTGACCATAGCGAATAGAGGCGCCAACAAGCACACGATCATACAAATTAAAATCAACATTGGGCTCACTATGAATGTCTACATAGTCACAGTGGTACTGTTCACCTAATTGTTGCTCAATATGATTTAAGATTTTCTTAGTTTGCCCTTCACAACTCGAATGCAGCAACAATACCTTTTCCATAAGTGCTCCTTTAGTTACGCCAGAATGTCGGCGTAAATAAAACTAATAATGTAAAGACTTCTAATCGACCAAATAACATCGCAATAATTAATATCCATTTTGCGGAATCATTAACTTCACCAAAGTGGACAGCGACTTCTCCTAAACCGGGGCCTAAATTATTAAGTGTGGCTGCAACAGCTGAGAATGCAGTCAGCTCATCAAGCCCGGTCGCGATTAATGCCAACATGCAAACCACAAACACTAAGGCATAAGCCGAGAAAAAACCCCATACAGCATCAACGACTCGCTGAGGTAATGCTTTATTACCTAACTTAATCGTGTAAACCGCACGCGGGTGAACAAGACGTTTTAATTCACGTACACCTTGCAAAGAAAGTAGTAAAATTCTTATCACTTTCATACCGCCACCCGTTGAGCCTGCACATCCTCCTATAAATGAAGAGAATAAAAGCAGCACCGGTAAGAAAAGCGGCCAGTCAGAAAATCCTGTGGTCGTAAACCCTGCGGTCGTTGAGATAGATACGGTTTGAAATAACGCCTGATCAAACGCCGTAAAATAGGAATCATAAGGGCTATGTTTGAGTAATAAACCAAAGCAGATACCAAATAAAATCACCTGCGCACCGAGAAATGCGCGAAACTCAGGATCACGCCAATAGGTTCTTAAGTGCACACCACCATTACCGAAGGCTGCAAAGTGCAAAGAAAAATTACACGCTGAAATTAAAAGAAACACCACGGTGATCATATTAATCGTGGGACTATTAAAATACCCGATACTGGCATCGTGGGTAGAAAAACCACCAATAGCGATAGTTGAGAAACTATGTGAGATAGCATCAAAAGCTGACATCCCTGCTAACCAAAATGCGAGTGCGCAAGCAATAGTTAAGGCAAGATAGATATACCACAAGGTTTTTGCTGTCTCAGCAATACGCGGCGTCATCTTACTGTCTTTTACCGGTCCCGGAATTTCTGCTCGATATAACTGCATCCCACCGATACCCAGTACGGGTAAAATGGCGACAGCAAGTACGATGATCCCCATACCACCAAACCACTGTAATAACTGGCGATAAAACAAAATCGCTTTAGGCAGATAGTCAAGGCCGACAATAACGGTCGCTCCTGTGGTTGTCAGCGCGGAAAATGATTCAAAAAAGGAGTCTGCGACTGACAAATCAGGTGTTTTAGATAATAAAAATGGGATTGCACCGGCACTACCAATAACCACCCAAAATAAGACAACAATAAGAAAACCGTCTCGAGCTTTTAGTTCATGGCGATGTTGTCGGTTTGGTAGCCACAATAAGCCACCACCTGTAATAAGAATAAAAAACGTCACGACAAACGGGAAACCCGCACCATCACGATAGATCAATGCCACCAGTGCAGGGATAAGCATGGTGACACTAAATAACGCGAGCAATAGCCCGACGATTCGAATAATTGAACGAAATTGCATGGCCTAAGCGGCTCTCACCTTAATATGGAAATGATTATGTATCTGAAGCCGAGCCTACAATGATGCGCCCGCCACTACGATTGGTTAATTTGGCACGAAACTCTTCCACTATACGATTATCTAGCTCTATCTGCATAGTGACTTGATTACCATAATCGGCATGTAACTGAGTGCCATTGTATTCACTTAATAATGCTTCAACTAAAGACACTTGATTATATTCACAACTCAAATGCAATGTTGAAGTGATCACTTTTTCTTTTGTTTCGAGTAATGTCAGGGCTTGCTGTACCCCACCACCATAAGCTTTTACTAACCCACCAGTACCTAAACGAATACCACCATAGTAACGTGTTACAACAGCGGTCATTTCACCAACACCAGAGCCTGTTAGCTGTGCCAATATCGGCTTACCAGCGGTGCCTGATGGTTCGCCATCATCACTAAACCCCCATTTCATTGAGTCACTCGGGCGACCAGCGACAAATGCCCAGCAATTATGGCGCGCATCATGGTGACGCTCTTTAATTTGCTGTACGAACAGTTTCGCAGCCTCAATATTAGGGGTATGCGCTAAATAAGTAATAAAGCGACTTTTCTTGATCTCTTCTTCAAATATCACTTCTGCAGTAGGAACAAGATAAGGTTCAGAATTCGACATTATTTACGCCTTAATGATAAAGGGGTGGCAGGATACCACATTCCTCTCTATCTCATAGTGCTGTCGTTAACACCCTGTTATTACGCCATGCGTCAACTCACACCTTGTCTTGAAGTTGAGTCATTCATCATAAATGTTAAACAAATGTTTAAATTAGTGTTTGAATTTGTTTCTTTTAGGGTTCACACTTAGTTTATACCTACAACAGGTCAAACCAGTTAAATCAAACCAAATCCAGCGTAGACTGGAACATATGGAGATAGAACATGATTTACCAAGGTGAAACCCTATCCGTTAGCTATCTGGAAGATGGTATTGCGGAGATCAACCTTAATGCTCAAGGCCCAGTGAATAAATTCAATATTTCGACACTGGAAAGCTTCAATCAAGCACTTAATGCGTTGTATCAACAACCCGATTTAAAAGGGGTAATTATTACCTCAGCAAAAGACGCCTTTATTGTCGGTGCGGATATTACTGAGTTTCTCGGACTATTTGCCAAGCCAGAACAAGAACTCTCACAATGGCTTTCTCATGCCAATGACATTTTTAATAAGCTTGAAGATCTCCCTGTACCGACGCTTTCAGCCATTAATGGTTATGCGTTAGGCGGCGGTTGTGAGTGTGTACTTGCTACAGATTTTCGTGTTGCTGATACTAAAGCGCGTATTGGTCTACCTGAAACAAAATTGGGGATCATGCCAGGCTTTGGTGGCACAGTAAGACTGCCGCGTTTAATTGGTGCTGATTCAGCAATGGAAATCATTACCGCAGGTAAAGATAAGAAAGCACAAGACGCTTTAAAGTTGGGACTGGTTGATGCTGTTGTTGAAACTGACAACTTAAAGTGCGCCGCACTGGCAATGATAAAAAGTGCGATTGAAGGAAAACTAGACTGGCAACAACGTCGAAAACAAAAACAAGCACCGCTTTCGCTTAATAAAATAGAAGCGACTATGAGCTTCTCGACAGCCAAAGGTATGGTCGCCAAAGTCGCTGGTAAACATTACCCTGCACCTATGGCTGCTGTGGCGACTATCGAACAAGCCGCACGATGCGCTCGAGATGAAGCATTAGTGATCGAAAACCAGCATTTTGTTCAATTAGCCAAAACCGATGTTGCTCAAGCATTGGTTAGCATTTTCTTAAACGACCAATATATTAAAAGCCAAGCCAAAAAAGCGTCAAAATCAGCAAAACCGACAGAGCACGCCATGGTATTAGGCGCAGGTATTATGGGGGGTGGTATCGCCTATCAATCAGCGCTAAAAGGCACGCCTGTTTTAATGAAAGATATTGCTGAAGCTTCATTGAGCTTAGGCATGAATGAAGCGGCCAAGCTGTTAAATAAACAACTTGAGCGTAAGCGTATTGATGGTTTAAAAATGGCTTCCGTTCTGTCATCCATTACTCCGAGTTTACATTACGCTGGCGCAGACAGTGTCGATATCGTAGTGGAAGCTGTCGTTGAAAATCCAAAAGTAAAAGCGGCGGTATTAGCTGATGTTGAAAACCAAGTGACCGACGACACCGTGCTTGCTTCAAATACCTCAACTATTCCAATTAACCTACTAGCCAAATCACTTAAACGCCCTGAAAATTTCTGTGGCATGCACTTTTTCAACCCCGTTCATCGCATGCCATTAGTTGAGATCATTCGCGGTGAAAAAACATCGAAAGAGACCATTGATCGCGTTGTCGCTTATGCTGCGAAAATGGGTAAATCACCAATTGTTGTTAATGACTGCCCAGGGTTCTTTGTGAACCGCGTGCTCTTCCCTTACTTTTCTGGCTTTAGCTTATTGCTTAAAGATGGGGCTGATTACATTCAAATCGATAAAGTCATGGAAAAAGAGTTTGGTTGGCCAATGGGTCCTGCTTATCTACTCGATGTTGTCGGTATTGATACGGCGCATCACGCGCAAGCAGTCATGGCAGAAGGTTTCCCTGATCGTATGGGGAAAAATGGTAAAGATGCCATTGATGTGATGTTTGAAGCACAGCGTTTCGGTCAGAAAAACGGCCATGGTTTCTTTAGCTACTCTATCGATCGTAAAGGTAAACCGAAAAAAGCCGTGTCAGATAAGACAGAAGCACTTCTCGCCCCTGTTTGCCAACCAAATACAGCGTTTACCAGCGACGCTATTATCGCTCGTATGATGATCCCTATGATTAATGAAGTGGTGCGTTGTTTAGAAGAAAACATTATCGCCACACCAGCCGAAGCCGATATGGCGTTGGTGTACGGTTTAGGTTTCCCACCATTTAGAGGTGGTGTGTTCCGTTACCTTGATAGCTTAGGGCTTGCCAATTATGTTGCACTGGCCGATCAATATGCCGAATTAGGTGCATTGTATGAAGTACCAAAAGGACTACGAGAAAAAGCCACTAAAGGCGAAACGTACTATAACCATACCACTAACCTGAACGCTTAAGGATGAGGGCATCATTATGAATAACGTTGTAATTGTTGATTGTATCCGCACCCCGATGGGACGTTCAAAAGCTGGGGCTTATAGGAACGTTCGCGCCGAAGATCTTTCCGCTCATTTAATGAAAGGTTTGCTTGAGCGCAACCCACAACTCGATCCAAACAATATTGAAGATATTTACTGGGGCTGTGTGCAGCAAACCTTAGAGCAAGGTTTTAATGTCGCACGTAATGCCGCACTCTTAGCAGGCATTCCCCATTCTGTTGGTGCGACAACGGTTAATCGCTTATGTGGTTCATCAATGCAGGCGATACATGATGCAACCCGCGCAATCATGGTTGGTGACGCGAAAACGTGCATTATCGGTGGCGTTGAACACATGGGACATGTACCAATGAACCATGGTGTTGATTTCCACCCGGGTCTGTCAAAATCCGTTGCAAAAGCGGCAGGTATGATGGGACTAACCGCTGAAATGCTAGGTCGAATGCATGGTATCAGTCGAGAAATGCAAGATGCCTTTGCTGCACGCTCTCATCAACGAGCTTACGCAGCCACAGTTGAAGGACGTTTTAATAACGAAATACTCGCCACTGAAGGTCACGATAGCGATGGGATTTTAAAGCGCTTTGAAACCGATGAAGTTATTCGTCCTGAAACCACCGTAGAAACCTTGAGTCAGCTTCGCCCTGTTTTCGATCCCGTTAATGGTACGGTTACCGCAGGTACCTCTTCGGCCTTATCTGATGGTGCATCTGCTATGTTATTAATGGATGAGCAACATGCTCGTGATTTAGGGCTTCGTATTCGTGCGCGCGTAAAATCGATGGCCGTTGCAGGCTGCGATCCTTCGATTATGGGCTATGGCCCAGTACCTGCCACTCAAAAAGCACTCAAACGAGCGGGCTTAACCATCGATGACATCGGAATGATAGAACTCAATGAAGCCTTTGCAGCGCAATCGCTCCCTTGCGCAAAAGACTTAGGTCTACTCGATAAAATGGATGAAAAAGTCAATCTCAATGGCGGTGCGATTGCACTTGGGCATCCTCTTGGCTGTTCAGGCTCTCGTATTTCAACCACATTAATAAACTTAATGGAAAGCCATGACGTTGAGTTTGGTTTAGCGACCATGTGTATTGGTCTTGGCCAAGGCATTGCGACCATTTTTGAACGCGTAGAATAATAGACACGCTTCTGACACAAAAAGCTTACCCTCACGGTAAGCTTTTTTTATTCTCGCTATTTATTTTTTATATTAGGGATATACTCAATCAGACTATCTACCTAAAAGATAAAAGACGATTTCAACGAATATATGCTAGGTGTACATAGATACCATGATTAAGTTTCATTTTATTCATCACTAAAAGTCGATATACACTTATCTTACATTCACTGTCGAACATGAATTTACCGGAGCATTGCTATGTTTAAAGCACTCGTACTAGAACAAGAAGATAAAAAAACAATTGCAGGTATTCGTCAGCTAGAAACATCAGAGCTTCCTGAAGGTGATGTATTAATTAATGTTGATTACTCTTCACTGAATTACAAAGATGGTTTAGCGATCACCGGTAAAGGTCGCATTGTTCGTCAATTCCCAATGGTTCCAGGTGTCGATCTAACGGGTACTGTCGCTGAGTCTTCAGATAACCGTTACAAAGCTGGTGATAAAGTTGTCTTAACTGGCTGGGGTGTCGGTGAAGGTCACTGGGGTGGCATGGCAGAAAAAGCACGCCTAAAAGCAGATTGGTTAGTACCGCTACCTGAAAAATTCGATGGCAAGCAAGCCATGATGATTGGTACTGCAGGCTTAACAGCAATGCTTTGTGTACAAGCGCTTATTGATGCTGATGTAAAACCAGAAGACGGTGAAATTTTAGTTACAGGTGCAAGTGGCGGTGTTGGCTCTGTTGCTGTGACTTTACTTTCTCAACTAGGCTACAAAGTAGCGGCAGTGACAGGTCGCGCAGAAGTTAATGGCGACCTACTGAAAAAGCTTGGCGCAACAACAATTATTGAGCGTAGCGTATTTGAAGAGCCTGCTCGCCCATTAGATAAACAACTATGGGCTGGTGCTATTGATACTGTTGGTAGCAAAGTATTGGCAAAAGTATTGAGCCAAATTAACTACAATGGTGCGGTTGCTATTTGTGGTCTTGCTGGCGGCTTTGATTTACCAACAACAGTAATGCCATTTATTCTTCGTAACGTTCGCCTACAAGGTGTAGATTCTGTAATGTGTCCGTTCGAGAAACGTCAACAAGCTTGGCAACGTCTATCTGAAATTCTACCAGCAAGCTACTTTGAACAAGCTTGTCGCGAAGTAGAACTTGAAGAAGTTGCAGAATGTGCTGAAGCGATCACTAATGGTCAAATCACAGGTCGTGTCGTTATCAAGCTTTAATCGATAACCCCACACCAACTAAGAAGGTCAGTCATTGTGCTGGCCTTTTTGTTATCTGCTATTTTATTAAGCCCATATCCAGGATCCGCGAATCAATCAGCCGACTACACTCTTCTTTTATAATATTACGTAGCCATATTTGCGATGCTGAATGCTCACACCGTGAATGCCAAATAAGAGAGTAATCAAACGGTTTAAACTCAAACGGCAGCGGTTTAACCACCAAGTCATAACGTTCTGCGACTAAATACGCGAGATCGGCAGGAACGGTAATAATCAGCGGCATGATCTTGAGCACCGCTAATGCGGCTTCTAAGTGGTATGCCCGTAGCACCAATTTAAGTTCAGGGTAGCCACGCAACTCATCATCAATTAATGACTTAACTCCATCACTAATCGCTATCATGGCATGAGGGTACGTCAGGTAATCATCAAACGTTAAGGGCTTATTAGCTAACGGGTGATCGGATGCTATCAAGCAAAACACACTCACTAAACCAAGTTGCTGATGACAAAGTGAATCAATATCTCCAACAGGGCGACAAATTGCCATGTCACAACCGTCACTGGTTAATTGCCCCAATAGGTGATCATGTTGCAGTGGTGCAAACTCTAATGAGATATGTGGCGCTTCTTGATAAATTCGCGGCAAAGCAAAAGGCAAAATGGTTTGCATCGCATAGTCTGTTGTCGCAATTTTGAACCGCTGATCACACTGGCTAGGTTGAAAATCATTAGGCGTTAATAAAAGACGTAACGACTCCAAAGGGTCATTTAACAGCTCATTGATCTCTAATGCTCGTTGAGTTGGAATTAGTGCCTGCCCCTGTCGGGTAAATAAGGGATCATGTAATAAATCACGTAATCGACCTAACACACGGCTCATGGCTGATTGGCTTAAATTCAAACGAACAGCTGCACGACTAACGCTTCCTTCATCCAAAAGAACTTTCAGTGCTACCAACAAATTTAAGTCACGACGATAAACTTCTTCTAGTTCCATCAGGCTCTCAGGGACTCGGAATTAATCAAATGTGACAATATTATGAGGGGATAGATAAAAAAAATCCCGCTTTAATCGCGGGAAAACCCAAGATGATGGGTGTTGGTTATGAATAAATTAGTTTTCTTCTTCCAATTCAGCATCGCTGGTCAATTCAAACCATAATCCAAGAGCCGCTGAAAACAGGCCGCCAATAGCAAAAATGCCCATATCATTTGAACTGGTTAACATGATGGTGCAGAACGAGATAAAACACAGCACGGCATAAATTGTCAGTCTATCCATTGATGTCAGCATACTACTTCCCCCTAATCCTTCAGAAAGAAAAGTTAATAACTTGTTAATTACGTTACACAGTATATCTTGATTTGCCAAGTGTTATTGATTAATTCTTGTCCATAAGTATGATCTACCACTTACTAATTAGATGTGTATGTTATGACTGCTATTTTTGATAATCCGACCCACAGCCTAGAAGCGCAAGGACTACGCTGCCCTGAGCCTGTGATGATGGTTCGTAAAACGGTAAGGAAAATGGCCGAAGGCGAAACCCTATTGGTATTGGCTGACGATCCGTCAACGACACGCGATATTCCCAGTTTTTGCCGCTTTATGGATCACACACTGCTTGCCGCAGAAACAGAAAGCGTTCCTTATCGCTTTTTGATCCAAAAAGGCACCAACTAAGCACTGACAAAAATACCAAAATAAATAACAAAAAAGGCAGCCCTTTAAATTAGGCTGCCTTTTTAATTACTATCACATTATCTCTAACGTGAAAGAACACTACACATCATTCATTTTTTGACGTAATGCTGCTAACTCATTATGCAAATCACGTATTTCTTTTTTAAGCGGTAAGACATAACGCAATCGAACTAATGAATCTAACGCCAGATATAAGGTAACAAGCGCCCCTACTACCATAGGAAGCCACATGTCCGTTAAGACCATACCAAAGATATTCAGCACCAATGCCAAGTGAAATAACCAACATTGGCTTTTCAGCGATAGCGCGAGAAACTGAGCCATACTCCCTCCTGCAATTACAGCAAAACGAACCAATGACATAACTTCATTTACTCTAGCATGAGAGAATTAACGCTTCATATCGTGCTATCACACTTCATCATAATGAAACAAAGCACTGACTCCTGCTAGGCAATAAAGTCATGTTTCACATGAAACGATCAGTGATATCTACATACCAAACGCAGCACCTGCAGCTAAGAAAATAAAGAGCGCAGCAGTAATTTTACGTATCAGTCCTAGCGGCATTTTTTCAGCTGATAACTTACCAATAAGAACCACGGGAACATTGGCCAACAACATTCCAATCGTCGTACCAAGCACAACCCACATTAGTGCATCATGGTATTTCGCCCCTAGCATCGTCGTAGCGATTTGGGTTTTATCACCAATTTCCGCGATAAAGAACGCAATAAAACTGGCAATGAAAGGGCCTCGATTTGATAATTTTTCTTCATCATCGAGTTTATCGGGAATTAAGATCCAGCCAGCCATTAAAATAAAACTCACCACTAACACCCACTTTAAAATATTCGGCGTTAAGTAATCAGCAATAGCGACACCAAGCCATGCAGCTAATGCATGATTAACGATAGTCGCAAGAAAAATGGCACAAATAATGGGAAAGGGTTTGCGATATCGACTGGCTAACAGTAGGGATAAAAGTTGGGTCTTATCACCAATTTCGGCTAAAGCAACAGACGTAATAGAAACAGCTAAAACACTCACAACATACTCTCTGGGGCGGGAATTATTGATACCAATAGCAAAACATACACTCCCACCCCGGTTTGTGTTGTTTGCCGTTGGTCTTGCCAAATTTATCGCGCTGGATAAATCATAATTACCACGAAGATTTTGCTTCGATTATGTTGATAATTATCTCGCAAAGTGCGAGAGGCTACTCCCCAAAGGAAAGCTAAGTGTAACAAAGAAAAGCGGGTATTTTAACCATTAATGATCATTCTATAGATACAAAAACGGTGAGCCAACGCTCACCGTTTGATCACGCTAAAGGTAAAATTAACCCAGTGGAGAAAGAATAATTTCTACACGACGGTTTTGCGCACGACCGTTCGCCGTACTATTAGAAGCGATTGGATTAGACTCACCACGACCTTGAGATACCACACGATTAGCATTCACACCTTGACGGATTAAGTAGTTAGCAACCGCATCTGCACGAACTTGAGATAGGCGAAGATTGTATGCTTCAGCGCCTTTGCTATCAGTGAAACCTAATACATTTAACTGTGTTTTTTCGTATTCTTTAGCCACAATCGCTACGTTATGCAGAGCATTCATCGCACGATCATTTAAATTTGCCTGATCAAAACCAAACGTAATTTCGTTTGGCATGTTAAGAATGATGTTATTACCATCACGGGTAACACTGATACCTGAAGATGCTAATTGCTGACGTAGTTTCGCTTCTTGCACATCCATGTAGTAACCAATACCGCCACCAAGTGCAGCACCAGCAGCAGCGCCAATCAGAGCACCTTTACCGCGGTCGTGCTTGCTTGAAGAAGCAACACCAATTGCAGCTCCAGCAAGTGCACCAATGATTGAGCCACCAGTGCCTTTCGCTGTTTGTGATTCACCTGTGTATGGATTTACAGTTGAACAACCAGCCATAGTTACAGAAGCCACAACAGAAAGTACTGCAGCGCGCACCCACTTTTTAGATGCCATTGCTTGAATTTGAGCCATCTTTTTTAAGTATCCGTATACTCGATCCGAAGATCGAAAAAATTGAAATTTATGCTACTAGGCCATTAAACCTAATAATACTTTTTATGTATTGTAATCAACAACGGTATATGAGGCATCAAAAGAATGTAAAAATTCCCTTAATGCAAAATAAAAAAGGAGAAAAGCTGGAAGAATTTTGGTAAATCCCCCAACAGATGTGTAAAAAACACGCACTGCCCCTACTCGCCTCAGGGTTGGCGAGGTATACTGGATTATTACTCTTTTTAATCCACTAATCTCGCGAAGCTGACAATGCAGAAATACGATATTAAAACCTTTCAGGGCATGATCCTCGCGCTGCAGGATTACTGGGGCCAACAAGGTTGTACTATTGTGCAACCCCTAGACATGGAAGTGGGCGCAGGTACTTCTCACCCAATGACATGTTTACGTGCTCTAGGTCCAGAACCAATTGCAGCAGCGTATGTACAACCATCTCGCCGACCAACTGACGGTCGTTACGGCGAAAACCCTAACCGTCTACAGCACTACTACCAGTTCCAAGTGATGCTAAAACCATCGCCAGACAACATTCAAGAACTGTACTTAGGCTCATTAGAAGTACTCGGTATCGATACTAAAGTGCACGACATCCGTTTTGTTGAAGACAACTGGGAAAACCCAACATTGGGTGCTTGGGGTCTAGGCTGGGAAGTTTGGCTAAACGGCATGGAAGTAACACAGTTTACTTACTTCCAGCAGGTTGGTGGCCTTGAGTGTAAACCTGTAACAGGTGAAATCACTTACGGTATCGAGCGTCTTGCGATGTACATTCAGAACGTTGATTCTGTTTACGACCTAGTATGGACTGATGGTCCTTTAGGCAAAGTGACGTATGGTGATATTTTCCACCAGAACGAAGTTGAGCAATCAACGTACAACTTTGAGCACGCTGATGTCGACTTCCTATTCACATTCTTCGATCAATGTGAAAAAGAATCAATCAAACTACTAGAGCTAGAGCAACCACTACCGTTGCCTGCTTACGAGCGTATTCTAAAAGCCGCTCATGCATTTAACCTATTAGATGCACGTAAAGCGATCTCTGTAACTGAACGTCAACGTTACATTTTGCGTATTCGCAACGTAACTAAACAAGTTGCTGAAGCTTACTACGCATCTCGTGAAGCACTTGGCTTCCCAATGTGTAAAAAAGACAAGTAAGGGATCGCCATGACACATAAGAATTTCTTAATCGAACTCGGTACGGAAGAGCTACCACCAACAGCACTACGTACCCTAGCAGAAGCTTTTGCTGCTAACTTTGAAGCTGAATTAAAAGCCGCAGATCTTCCTCATGATGGTATCAAATGGTATGCCGCTCCTCGTCGTTTAGCCCTTAAAGTAACGGGTCTTGCTGAAAACCAGCCAGACAAAGTGGTTGAAAAACGTGGACCTGCGGTATCAGCAGCATTCGACGCTGACGGAAACCCAACCAAAGCTGCTCAAGGCTGGGCTCGCGGTAATGGTATTACGGTTGATCAAGCAGAGCGCATGGTTACCGATAAAGGCGAATGGTTACTGTTCAAGCAAGAAGTCAAAGGCCAACCCGCCCAAACACTACTACCTGAACTGGCTGCTGCTGCACTGGCTAAACTACCAATCCCACGCCCAATGCGTTGGGGTGATAAAGAAACTCAGTTTATCCGTCCAGTGAAAACACTGACCATGCTACTGGGTGACGAGCTAATCGAAGGCACTATCTTAGGTGTCGCTTCTGCACGTACTATCCGTGGTCACCGTTTCATGGGTGAAGCTGAATTTACTATCGACAACGCTGATCAATACCCTGCTATCTTAGAAGAGCGCGGTAAAGTAATGGCTGATTATGAAGCGCGTAAAGCGATCATTTTAGCTGATGCAAAAAAAGCAGCTGAAGCTGTTGGCGGTATTGCAGATCTTGAAGATGATCTGGTTGAAGAAGTGACCTCTCTTGTTGAGTGGCCTGTGGTACTAACAGCATCTTTTGAAGAGGAATTCTTAAAGGTTCCTTCTGAAGCTTTAGTTTACACCATGAAAGGTGATCAGAAGTACTTCCCTGTCTACGATACGGAAGGCAAACTTGTGCCTAAGTTCATCTTCGTATCCAACATCATCTCTAACGATCCAAGCCAAATTATCTCAGGTAACGAGAAAGTGGTTCGTCCTCGTCTAGCGGATGCTGAGTTCTTCTTTAATACTGACCTTAAGAGCAAGTTGATTGATCGCCTGCCTCAACTAGAGACTGCGATTTTCCAAAAGCAATTGGGTACAATTAAAGACAAGACAGATCGTATTACTGAGCTTGCTGGCTACATTGCAGACAAGATCGGTGCTGATGTAACTAACGCAAAACGTGCTGGTCTACTGGCGAAATGTGACCTAATGACATCTATGGTATTTGAATTTACAGATACGCAAGGTGTAATGGGTATGCACTATGCACGTCATGACGGCGAAGCTGAAGATGTTGCACTAGCACTTAACGAGCAATACATGCCTCGTTTTGCTGGCGATCAACTTCCAAGCACACCTGTATCATCAGCCGTGGCTATGGCTGATAAACTAGATACGATTGTAGGTATCTTCGGTATTGGTCAAGCACCAAAAGGTAGTGATCCCTTCGCACTTCGTCGCGCATCGCTAGGTGTATTACGTATCATCGTTGAAAATGGCTACGACTTAGACTTAGTTGATCTAGTCGCGAAAGCGCACTCACTATTTGGTGACAAGCTAACCAACAACAACGTTGATTCAGATGTCATTGAGTTTATGCTTGGCCGTTTCCGTGCATGGTACCAAGATGCAGGCTTTAGTATTGATGTTATCCAAGCTGTGCTTGCGATGCACCCAACTCAACCAGCCGACTTTGATAAGCGTGTTAAAGCGGTAAGCCACTTCCGTGAGCTTGATGCTGCTGAGTCACTAGCAGCAGCGAATAAGCGTGTTGGTAACATCCTTGCGAAGTTTGACGGTGAGCTCCCAACTACAGTTGATAACAGCCTACTTGTTGAAGCTGCGGAAAAAGAGCTAGCTGAAAAAGTTGAAGCGGTTGTAACAGCCCTTGAACCTGTCTTTGCTACTGGCGATTACCAAACAGCACTGACAGAGCTTGCTTCACTTCGTGAGCCTGTCGATGCATTCTTCGATAACGTAATGGTGATGGCTGATGACGAAAAACTTAAAGTTAATCGTCTAGCACTACTTAACCTACTACGTAACCAATTCTTGAAAGTAGCAGATATCTCTCTACTGCAAAAATAAGGTTACTGACGTTATTAAAAACCACGCTCCGGCGTGGTTTTTTTTCGCCTTGATTCTGCTGTATCTTATCTATTGTTTCATGTGGAACATCTTTTTACTTATATTAAATACGCGTACAACCACCTTGATATACAGTGAAATCCACAGCACCGACCATCACCAACCGATAATATTTCAACTTTTTCTGAACCGAACAATACGTTATGTTACGCTCAATAAGCCATCATATTGATAGCACTTACATCAAGAACTAAATATCGACACTGAGGTTGTAAACGTAATGGACTTTTCGCGCTTTGGTAATAAGTTTGCAGGTGATTCTGGGATCACTCTATTAATGCAAGATCTCAACAATGGACTCACCAATCCCAATGCCATCATGCTCGGTGGTGGAAATCCAGCGCAAATCCCAGCCATGAATCACTACTTTACCGAGCTATTAAAAGACATGGCAATTACAGGTGAGCTTACCGCGTCGATGACTAACTATGATGGCCCACAAGGTAAAGATCGCTTTCTAGATGCGCTTGCTGCACTGTTACAGCAACAATACGGTTGGGAAATTAGTTCGAAAAATATTGTCTTAACCAATGGCAGCCAAAGTGCATTCTTTAGTTTATTTAACTTGCTGGCAGGTGAATTTGAAAATGGCAAAAAGAAGAAAATATTACTGCCGTTATCGCCAGAATACATTGGTTACGCAGATGCCGGTTTAAGCCCTGATATGTTTATCTCGTACCAACCTACAATCAGCATGTTGGAAGATGGCTTTTTTAAATACCATGTCGATTTTAGCAAACTCGTCATCGATGACAGCATCGCAGCAATTTGTGCCTCTCGTCCTACTAACCCGACTGGCAATGTACTTACAGATAAAGAAATTGAACATTTAGCAGCACTGGCTAAAGAGCACCAGATCCCATTAATTATCGACAATGCTTACGGCTTACCCTTCCCTGATATTATCTTTGAAGAGGTAACACCGTTTTGGGATAACAACACCATTCTGTGCATGAGCTTATCCAAACTTGGGTTACCCGGTGTCCGATGCGGTATCGTGATTGCCAATGAAGCCATGGTTACTGCTTTGTCTAACATCAATGGTATCGTCAACTTAGCGCCTGGTAGTATTGGCCCTGCGGTGGCAACGAAAATGATCCACCAGCAAGAACTATTACCACTGAGCCAAAACGTGATTAAGCCGTTTTATCATCAGAAGGTGCAACGCGCCGTTGAATTACTGCGCCAAGCTATCCCCGATCCTCGATTTAAAATTCACAAACCTGAAGGCGCTATCTTCTTATGGCTATGGTTTGAAGATTTACCGATCACCACGAAGGTACTGTATCAACGCTTAAAACAACGTGGCGTACTGATCGTGCCTGGTGAATATTTCTTTATCGGATTACAAGATGAGTGGGCACATAGCCATGAATGCTTACGCATGAACTATGTCCAAGATGATGAAGCAATGCAGCGTGGTATTACGATTATTGCAGAAGAAGTCGCTAAAGCTTACGCAGAATAACCGCTTTTTAGTTAATATGAATAAATAAAAAACGCCGCTATCACTAGCGGCGTTTTTATTGAGCTTGAAAGCCAAACTATACGTTTGTGCTACACGTCAAGGTTAGCAACTTTCAGTGCATTCTCTTCGATGAAGTTACGACGAGGTTCAACCTGATCACCCATTAGACAGGTAAACAGTTCATCTGCGGCAACCGCATCATTGATCGTTACTTGCATCATGCGACGAGATTCAGGATCCATCGTTGTTTCCCAAAGCTGCTCTGGGTTCATTTCACCTAGACCTTTGTAGCGCTGTAGAGAAAGACCACGACGTGATTCTTTGTTCAGCCACTCCAACGCATCTTTAAAGCTTGAAACCGCTTGCTTACGCTCACCACGTTGAACAAATGCAGTATCATCAAGTAAACCGTTTAATGCTTCAGAAAGATCAGCGATCTTCGCGTACTCTTTTGAATTCAGTAAATCAAAGCTGAGTAAGTATTCGTGATCAACACCGTGAGTACGAACCACAACTTTAGGTAGGTACACATTGTTTTCTTCATCACGGATGACTTCGAAGCTGTACTGACTTTCACCAGATTGTTTAGCATTAAGTGCCGCAATCAATGGTGTTAACCATGCTTCTACTTGTGCTTCTTCAGCCATCATCTCTGTACTTAAACGAGGTTGGTATACAAACTCATTTAACATCAATGATGGGTAGCGACGACTCATACGCTCAATTAACTTCATACCCGCATTGTATTGAGTAACAAGACTTTCTAATGCTGTACCCGTCATTGCTGGTGCGCCATCATTGGCAAACAATGATGCGTTATCCAGTGCCAATGTCGTTTGGTACTGGTTCATATCTTCATCATCTTTAATGTATTGCTCTTGCTTACCTTTCTTCACTTTGTAAAGTGGTGGCTGAGCAATATAAATGTGACCACGTTCGATCAGCTCTGGCATTTGACGGTAGAAGAAGGTCAATAGTAGCGTACGAATGTGCGAACCATCGACGTCGGCATCGGTCATGATGATGATGTTGTGGTAACGCAGTTTATCTGGGTTGTACTCGTCACGACCAATACCACAGCCCATTGCCGTGATAAGTGTTGCCACTTCTTGTGAAGACAGCATCTTGTCGAAACGGGCTTTTTCTACGTTAAGGATCTTACCTTTAAGCGGTAGGATTGCCTGATTTTTACGGTTACGTCCCTGCTTGGCTGAACCGCCAGCAGAGTCCCCTTCCACAATGTAAAGTTCAGATACTGCAGGATCTTTTTCCTGACAATCTGCAAGTTTACCAGGAAGACCTGCTAAATCTAATGCGCCTTTACGACGTGTCATTTCACGGGCTTTACGTGCCGCTTCACGCGCGCGTGATGCATCAATGATTTTGCTACATACGGTTTTAGCATCACTTGGGTTTTCTAATAAGAATTCCGCCAGCTTTTCGTTCATTGCAGATTCAACAGCCGCTTTGACTTCACTTGAAACTAGCTTATCTTTGGTCTGGCTAGAGAACTTAGGATCCGGCACTTTAACAGAAACAACTGCAGTTAAACCTTCACGTGCATCATCACCCGATGTCGCTGCTTTCGCTTTCTTCGAGTAGCCTTCTTTATCCATGAACGAGTTCAGCGTACGTGTTAACGCACCACGGAACCCCGCTAAGTGCGTACCACCATCACGTTGAGGGATGTTGTTCGTAAAGCAGTAAATATTTTCTTGGAAACCATCGTTCCACTGCATCGCAACTTCAACTGAGATACCGTCATCACGCTCACTATCAAAGTGGAAAACCTTCGGATGAATTGGCGTTTTGTTACGGTTTAAGTGCTCTACGAATGCGCGAATACCACCTTCATACATGAAGTGATCTTCTTTACCTTCTTCACGCTCATCACTTAAGTTGATTGATACGCCAGAGTTTAGGAATGAAAGCTCACGTAAACGCTTTGCTAGAATATCGTAGTGGAATTCAATATTGGTAAAGGTGTCTTCACTTGGCCAAAAGCGGATTCGTGTACCGGTTTTTTCAGTATCACCGATCACAGCCAATGGCGCATCAGGTACACCATGACGGTACACTTGTTGGTAAATGTGGCCACCACGTTGAATAGTTAGCTCTACTTTTTCAGATAAGGCGTTAACAACTGATACACCTACACCGTGTAGACCACCTGATACTTTGTAAGAGTTATCATCGAACTTACCACCGGCGTGAAGTACCGTCATGATAACTTCTGCTGCTGATACACCTTCTTCTTCATGCATCTCGGTTGGAATACCACGACCGTCATCGCTTACCGATACCGAACCATCTTCATGGATAGTAACAATGATATCTTCACAGTGACCAGCAAGAGCTTCATCGATAGAGTTATCGACAACCTCAAAAACCATGTGGTGCAAGCCAGTACCATCATCGGTATCACCGATGTACATTCCTGGGCGCTTACGTACCGCATCGAGGCCTTTAAGCACCTTAATGCTTGATGAATCGTAATTATTGGACATTGAGTTACTCTCGCTTTAATTATCCTGCGGTTATTTTACCGTGTTCCACATGGAACAACTTGCCATTTTCATCAAGCATATCGGCAACTTGATCGTCACTAATAGCACTGATAAAGACTTGGGCGTTCGTTTCCTTTAATCGTTGCGCTAGCAACGCTCGCCTGTGGCTATCCAATTCGGAAGCAAAATCATCAATAAGGTAAATACATTGTTTGCCAGTCGCTTCTGTAAGATGTAAACCTTGCGCTAAGCGCAAAGCACACACCATCAATTTCAGTTGTCCACGAGACAACACGTCCTCAACAGGCGTACCGGCAACCTTTATCCGTAAATCAGCTTTATGTGGCCCACTTACGGTATAGCCGAGTTGGCAATCACGTTCAAAATTGCGCTGCAACAACTCTGCATAAGGTGTTTCTTTTTCCCAGCCTCGGTAAAAGCCGAGTTGAATATCAAATTCAGGGAGAAAAACCTGAAATATCTCTGCGGCTTTTTCTTTTACCGCAGAAATGTAATCTTTACGCCATACGCTTATTTCTTCTGCCAATAAGGCAAGCTCTTGATCCCAGTAACTGAGCTCTCGATAACTGCGTGCAGTTTTTAATAAGGCATTACGTTGTTTAGTTAATCGTTTTAAGCGCGCCCATGCATGATAGAACTTAGGTTCAACATGAAAAACACCCCAATCGATAAACGCTCGGCGGTATTTAGGACCGCCGATTAATAAATCAAATCCTTCAGGGGTTATCAACTGTAATGGCAAAATCTGAGCAAGTTGTGCCAATTTTTGATTGGACTCCCCTGCTATTTTTACGTCAGTTGTCCCATCACGTTTTTTGTTGATCCCTATCGGCAGCATTAACTGAGTTTGGTTATCAACCACTCGACCATGAATAAACAGCTCGGCCTGTTCATGGCGGATCACTCTGCTCGTTAAGTGGCTACGGAACGAACGCCCATGACCTAAGTAATGGATAGCTTCCAATACACTGGTTTTGCCACTACCGTTAGCACCCACTAAAAAGTTAAAACCAGCAGCTAATGCTAAATCGCACGATGCAATATTACGAAAGTCGTGCACCATCAAACGAGTAAGTGCCATACCTATAGTCTGATAGGCATCACCACATACATGGCTTCATCGTTAGTGGCATCTTCAATTAACGACGGCGCATTAGCATCAGATAATGACAAACGAACTTGATCGCATTTAAGGGTGTTTAATACATCCAACACGTAGCTCACGTTAAAACCAATTTCTAAGCTATCGCCTTGGTAATCAACATCAAGAAACTCTTCCGCTTCTTCTTGCTCTGGGTTGTTTGCGGTAATACGCATCTCACCATTAGACAAGTTAACCCGCACACCACGGAATTTTTCGTTTGATAAAATCGCCGCACGAGCAAATGCATTACGCATATCTTCACAGCCAGCTTCAACAAACTTAGTGCTATTTTGTGGCATAACGCGACGATAATCAGGGAAACGTCCATCAACTAATTTAGATGTGAAGACAAAGTTGTTCACTGTCGCGCGAATATTTGAATTACCAATTTGAATGTTGACTAACGATTCGGGGTTATCAAATAGACGAACCAACTCTAATACCCCTTTACGCGGTACGATAATTTGCTTCGTTGGTAATTCATGACCTGTATCAATCGCACACACCGCCATACGGTGGCCGTCAGTTGCGACTGATCGTAAATGCTGACCATCAGTTTCAAACAACATACCATTTAAGTAGTAACGAACATCTTGGTTAGCCATTGAAAACTGCGTGCTATCAATCAACTGACGCATACGGCCTTGTTCAAGCGTAAATTCAACTTCGCTTTGCCAATCTTCAATATTTGGGAAATCAGCAGCAGGCAGTGTGGTTAATGTATAACGGCTACGGCTTGAACGAATAAGTACGCGATCACCTTCGTAACTCACCGAGATAGTGGCATTACTTGGTAAACCACGACAAATATCGAGGAACTTACGAGAAGGTACAGTAACCGTACCGGATTCATAATCCCCTTCAAGGGCAACCTTGGCGATAAGTTCAACTTCAAGATCGGTACCCGTCATCGACAAGCAACCATCTTCTACTTTCAACAAGATATTACCTAAAATAGGCAATGATGGACGACCACCAAGTGCCGCAGCAACTTGTTGTAAAGGCTTTAATAAATATTCGCGTTCGACGGTAAATTTCATATCAAGACGACAATGTTCTAATTAGGTTTGAATAATCTTCTTTAATATCGTGGCTCTCTTCACGCAGTTGCTCGATCTTACGGCAAGCATGAAGCACGGTAGTATGATCGCGACCACCAAAAGCATCACCGATCTCAGGAAGACTGTGGTTGGTCAATTCTTTTGCCAGTGCCATTGCCATCTGACGAGGACGTGCAACACTGCGAGAACGACGCTTAGACAACATATCTGCCATCTTTATTTTATAGTATTCAGCAACAGTCTTCTGAATATTATCTATCGTGACCAGCTTTTCTTGCAGTGCTAGTAAGTCACGCAATGCTTCACGAACAAAATCAATCGTGATCGCACGACCAGTGAAGTTTGCATTGGCAATAACACGGTTCAATGCCCCTTCTAATTCGCGGACATTTGAACGAAGACGCTTAGCAATAAAGAACGCCACTTCATCAGCCAGACGAATATTATGATCTTCCGCCTTCTTCATTAAAATAGCAACGCGTGTTTCAAGCTCTGGCGGCTCAATTGCCACCGTTAAACCCCAACCAAAACGTGATTTTAATCGATCCTCAACCCCGTTAATTTCACGCGGGTAACGATCTGAAGTCAAAATGATTTGCTGATTACCTTCTAATAACGCATTAAAGGTATGGAAGAACTCTTCTTGAGAACGCTCTTTATTAGCAAAGAATTGAATATCATCAATCAATAATGCATCAACGCTACGGTAATAACGTTTAAACTCTTCAATCGCATTATTTTGTAAGGCTTTGACCATATCCTGCACAAAACGTTCTGAATGCATGTAAACCACTTTGGCGTTCGGTTTACGGTTAGCAATCGCATTACCGACCGCATGCAATAGGTGCGTTTTACCTAACCCGGTACCGCCATATAAAAACAATGGATTATACGCCGCTCCCGGATTATCAGATACCTGACGACACGCCGCTAAACCTAACTGGTTAGATTTACCTTCAACAAAATTATTAAAATTATGTTTTGGGTTGACGTTAGAACGGTATCCACCTGGCGATTCATTTTGCACCGGAGAAGGCGCAGACGCTGGCTCATGGTGGACGGCTGGTTGAGGTTCTACTTCAGGTTTTGATTTTGGCAAAGTAAAAACAGGAGGCGCAACTGGCTGCGGCGGTGCTGCAACAGGTTTGCTCCCAACTTCAAAATGCAGGCTCGGTGCATCTGCACCACAAAACTCATTAAGTAGCCGATTGATGTTATTAAGATATTTATCGCGAACCCAATCTAATACAAATCGATTAGGAGCAAATAATGTCAAAGTATGATCATTTAATTCAGCCTGAAGCGGACGTAGCCACATACTGAATTCTGTCGCAGGGAGTTCTTCTTGAAGGCGTTGAAGGCACTGCAACCATAGCGAAGATGACAAGGTAGACTCCACACTGAATAAACAAAACATAAAAGGAAGATAATTTTATACTCGCTGAACAAGGATCACCAGTAAAGAGATCGCAGAACCAGTGAATAAGATCGAACTTATGCACATAGATCGCACAACAAGATGTAAGATCAGCACAAATTAACCCACCATTACCCACAGCTATATTAACACAGCTAGCACAAAGATAAGTCTTTCATTCCCCGTTTAATGCTATTTTTACTTAAGAATGACCATTTTATCATCGCCAATTATCATCCACAGGGAAAAGTTTTCATTGTGGGTAACCTTTTCTATCAATTTCCTCGCTCAGACATACAAAAAAGACATGATGACACACGGTAATATGCTAGCAATTAAACAAATAGTTATTTCAGATAGCTGTTAATTATTATTTAGTGCCAAGGCAGAATTGATTACGCACATAAAACACGACGAATAAAAGGTAAATATCGAATGAAAAATGGGATTACACCGACCATGGTTGCCATAACGCTGGTTGCATGTTCTACCACCAGCGTTATGGCAGAAACTATGGTAAAAGTCGGTATGTCAGGACGTCATTTCCCTTTTACATTTGTTAGTAACAACAAATTACAGGGATTTGAAGTCGACCTATGGCATGAGATAAGTCAACGTAATGACTATAAGGTTAAATTTGTTATCGCAAGTTTCTCTGGATTGTTTGGACAATGATAAACAGGGCGTATTGATACTATTTCAACCAAAGGGTTTGATAACGGCTTACCTCAGATCATAATCATACCAAGCTTGGTCGGGCTAGATGCATTTAGCGCAGCCGTGATGAGTCTTAGCCTGCATTATGCCGCTTACATGTCTGAAAGTATTCGTGCTGCAATTATAATAGGGGGTGATCGAAACCAACGCTTATCCAGCAGCACTCTTAGGCGGTTAACAACAACGTATAAGCATTGGTCAAGCAATGGCATTAGACGCTGAATGATTGTTACTTGATGAGCCAACATCAGTGTTGGATCCCCCTATGGGTAAATGAGGTATTAAGCTTGATCAAACAATTAGCGCAACAACAGCAAACCATGTTGATCATTACTCATAAATTACAGTTTTCCCGTGAAGTCGCCGATAGCGTGATCTTCATCGCTGACGGCGAATTTGTCGAGCAAGGACCACCACACCAGATCTTCAGTCAACCTAAGGATCTACGGCCACAAGCGTTCTAAACACAAATTGAGATCCAATAAGGATCCTTGAACTTCGGCTAATAAAAAGTATAATGCAGCGCCCGTTGCCAGTTACACGTATATTTATTGACTCTTTGTTAGTCAGTGATTACAATTCCGCCTCTTTGTTAGAGGTGTTTGACTAATTTAAGTCAAAGACTGGTAACACACTTAAAAACTGATCAGTTAATTTAAGGTAACAAAATGTCTAAACGTACTTTCCAACCAACTGTTCTTAAGCGTAAGCGTACTCACGGTTTCCGTGCTCGCATGGCTACTAAGAACGGTCGTGCAACAATCAATGCACGTCGCGCTAAAGGCCGTAAGCGTCTTTCTAAGTAATCATCGACGATTATTTTGAAGAACTACGCTTTTTCTCGGGAGTTACGCTTGTTAACTCCCGAACATTATAAAACTGTCTTCCAGCAAGCTCATCGTGCTGGCTCTCCTCACTTAACTATTCTTGCCCGTTCTAACGAACTAAACTGCCCCCGTCTTGGTCTGGCTGTTCCAAAAAAACAGATTAAAACTGCTGTAGATAGAAATCGCTTTAAACGCATTGTGCGTGAAAGTTTTCGTCTGAAACAACATCAGCTTCCAGCAAAAGACTTCGTAGTGATTGCAAAGAAATCAGCTAACGAGTTGAGCAACGAAGAACTCTTCAAGTTGTTAGATAAGTTATGGCATCGCCTGTCTCGCCCTTCGCGTGGCTAGTCGTTGGACTAGTCCGCTTTTACCAAATGGCAATCAGTCCTCTCCTTGGGCCACGATGTCGTTTCACTCCGACCTGCTCTCAATATGCGATCGAAGCTGTAAAAACGCATGGAGCGCTAAAAGGTTGTTGGTTAGCGGCGAAACGTCTATTAAAATGTCATCCTTTAAATGACGGTGGTTACGACCCCGTTCCGCCTACTAAGCATAACGACAGAGAACATTAACTATGGGTTCCCAACGTAATATTCTGTTAATTGCCCTACTTTTTGTCTCATTCTTATTATTTCAACAATGGAATGCTGACAAAACCCCTAAGCCTCAAAGCCAAGGTGTAGCGCAACAATCGACACAAAGCAGTGATATCCCGTCACATTCTGCTGAAGGTCAGCCTCTAACTGATCAAACTAGCTCACAAAACTTAATTACCATAAAAACGAATGTACTGGAATTAACAGTCGATACGCTTGGTGGTGATGTAGTTGATGCTAAGCTGCTAAAATACAACAACACACTCGATTCAAAAGACCCGTTTGTACTGCTTAATGATACAGATGGTCATGAATACATTGCACAATCAGGTTTAATCGGCCCGAATGGTGCTGATTCTCAACAAGGTGGCCGTGCGCAATACAGCGTAACAGCAAAAGACTTTGTAATGGGTCCTGATCAAAATGAATTACGTGTACCGATGACATTTACTAAAGATGGCATCAATTACACCAAAACATTTGTTCTTAAGCGTAATGATTACGCTGTTAACGTTGATTACACCGTTGCGAACAACACAGATAAAGCAGCAAGCGTGCAGATGTATGCACAGCTTCGTCATAAGCTAAGTGATTCAGGCGGTAGCCTAACTATGCCTACTTACCTTGGTGGCGCATATTCTGCAAACGATACTAAGTACAAGAAATACAGTTTCGACGACATGAAGGAGAAGAACCTTGATGTTGCTGCGAACGAAGGTTGGGTTGCTATCATGCAACACTACTTTGTTTCTGCTTGGATCCCACGCGATGGCGCAGATCAAACGTCTCAAGTTTACTCTACAACTAGCAACGGTAACGGCTATATTGGTGTACGCATGCCAATCGAAACAATTGCACCTGGTAAGAGTAAAGAAATCAAAGCAACACTTTGGGTCGGTCCTAAGCTACAAAACGAAATGGCTGCAACGGCGAAGAACCTTAACCTAACAGTTGATTACGGTTGGTTATGGTTCATTGCTAGCCCGCTACACAAGCTATTATCATTTATCCATAGCCTTGTGGGTAACTGGGGTATTGCAATCATCATCCTAACGTTTATCGTTCGTGGTGCGATGTATCCACTAACAAAAGCGCAATACACGTCGATGGCTAAAATGCGTATGCTTCAGCCTAAGATCCAAGCAATGCGCGAGCGTCTAGGTGATGACCGTCAACGTCAAAGCCAAGAGATGATGGAACTGTACAAGAAAGAGAAAGTTAACCCACTGGGTGGCTGTCTTCCTATCTTACTACAGATGCCAATCTTCATTGCACTGTACTGGGCATTAATGGAATCGGTTGAATTGCGTCACGCGCCATTCTTCGGTTGGATCCATGACTTGTCAGCACAAGACCCGTACTACGTGCTACCTATCTTAATGGGTATCACTATGTTCTTTATCCAGAAGATGAGTCCGTCAACAGTGACAGACCCTATGCAGCAGAAGATCATGACCTTTATGCCGGTTATGTTTACTTTCTTCTTCCTGTTCTTCCCTTCAGGTCTAGTACTTTACTGGTTAGTGTCAAACATCGTTACACTGATCCAGCAAACGATTATTTTCCGTGCCCTTGAGAAAAAAGGCTTACACAGCAGTAAAAAAGCGAAGTAATCTTCTCTAGCACTAAAAAGGCGACCCTCGGGTCGCCTTTTTTATTTGCATTACTCGGACTTTAGTACGAATATTATTGGTTAAAATTTAATCTTTCTATGGCAGAGCCCGGCACGACATTATGAATCCAGATTTAAATACAGCAGCACTCCCTGATTACGGTTGGTCATCATTTATCGCCACTCCCTTACATGAACTTCTTGCATTCATTCATGGCATCGTGGGTAACTGGGGCGTCGCCATCATTATTCTAACGTTGATTGTCCGTGGCTTAATGTATCCACTAACTAAAGCGCAATACACATCAATGGCTAAGATGCGTATGCTGCAACCGAAAATCCAAGCGATGCGTGAGCGTTTCGGCGACGACCGCCAACGTCAAAGCCAAGAGATGATGGCGCTGTACAAGAAAGAGAAAGTTAACCCATTGGGTGGCTGCTTACCTTTGCTAATACAAATGCCCATTTTTATTGCGCTTTATACCGTATTGAATCTATCTACAGAGCTGCGTAACGCGCCCTTTTTTGGGTGGATCCAAAACTTATCAGCGCAAGACCCATACTATGTACTGCCGATTTTAATGGGTATCACTATGTTCTTTATCCAAAAGAATAACCCCTCTACCGTCACTGATCCCATGCAAAAGAAAATCATGACGTTTATGCCTGTAATATTCACGGTTTTCTTCTTGTACTTCCCTGCTGGACTTGTGCTGTACTGGTTAACCTCCAATATTGTCACCTTGATCCAACAAACCATTATTTTCCGTAAATTAGAACAGCAGGGCTTACATAATCGAAAAAAGACGAAGTAAGAGAATATTTGCACTGAGGTGGCTTTTTAGCCACCTTTTTTATTTGCCTAATTAGGTGTTACACGCAACACTAGTTTACAATTCCCCTGTTTTTATCAAGCAAAGCCAAGGTTATGAATCAACACATCGATACTATCGTCGCTCAAGCGACACCGCCGGGTCGTGGTGGCGTCGGCATCATCCGCGTTTCAGGTCCTAAAGCCAAAGAGGTTGCGCTTGCTGTTGCAGGTCGCGAACTGAAAACGCGTTACGCTGAATACCTTCCTTTTAAAAATGAAGATGGCACCGCACTGGATCAAGGCATCGCCCTCTTTTTTAAAGGCCCTAACTCATTTACTGGCGAAGATGTGTTGGAACTCCAAGGTCATGGTGGCCCTGTACTGATGGATATGATGATCCGTCGTATCTTAAAAATTGACGGGATCCGTGCAGCACGTCCTGGTGAGTTCTCAGAGCGCGCCTTTATGAACGATAAGCTCGATTTAGCGCAAGCAGAAGCGATTGCCGACTTAATTGATGCAAGCTCTGAAGAAGCGGCAAAGAGTGCGTTTAAATCACTGCAAGGGGCATTCTCAACCAAAGTAAATGAACTGGTTGAAGCCTTGATCCATTTACGTATTTTTGTAGAAGCAGCAATTGATTTCCCAGAAGAAGAAATTGATTTTCTTTCTGATGGTAAAGTCGGTGGTGATTTAAATGGCATTATCGAGCGCTTAAATGCAGTACGTAAAGAAGCCAACCAAGGCGCAATTATGCGTGAAGGCATGAAAGTCGTCATTGCGGGTCGCCCTAATGCAGGTAAATCTAGCCTGTTGAATGCTCTATCTGGTAAAGATAGCGCGATTGTGACAGATATTGCAGGTACGACTCGTGACGTATTGCGTGAGCATATCCACATTGATGGCATGCCTCTGCACATTATTGATACTGCAGGTTTGCGTGAAGCCTCTGATGAAGTAGAGCGCATTGGTATTGAACGTGCGTGGGATGAAATTGAGCATGCTGATCGCGTTCTGTTTATGGTTGATAGCACCACGACAGATGCGACCGATCCCAAAGAGATCTGGCCTGATTTCATTGAGCGTCTGCCGGCTGATATGGGTTTAACTGTGATTCGTAACAAAGCAGAGCTTACCGGTGAACAAGCGGGTATCTGTCATGCCAATAATCCAACCTTAATTCGATTATCAGCACGTACAGGCGATGGCGTAGATGCCCTACGTGAACACCTAAAACAATGTATGGGTTTCTCTGGTACCACTGAAGGCGGCTTTATGGCTCGCCGCCGTCACTTAGATGCCCTAGAGCGTGCCGCTGAGCACCTCGATATTGGTAAAGAGCAGCTTGAAGGCTTTATGGCAGGTGAAATTCTTGCTGAAGAGTTACGTCTTGCTCAACAACACTTAAGTGAGATCACCGGTGAATTTACATCGGATGATTTACTCGGTCGTATCTTTACCTCGTTCTGTATTGGTAAGTAAATACTAACCATTGATAACAGAAACAAGAAAACGTCATATATCTTTGATATATGACGTTTTTTATTATTTTTTATCTTCACTTTTCGGCGCTTTAGGATAATTAATACTGATATATTCTGGCTCTTCAATACCCGCTTGTTGGTTTAATACTCGGGTCAATGCAAAATAGTAGTTCACTAACAAGTTAGTAAAGCGCGGTAAGGTCTCTGGTACATTTTTACCCGAAGCGTCCACTAACACTAATTGACGAACCACTTTCTTCGCTAAACTTCGACATTGATGCAACAGCACAACCGAACCAACACCACGAGGCAAAACAAAGCGTTTATTGTTATCCGTTACCTGATCTCGGAAATGGTGGTAATCCGATTTGAGTTTCTCGATATCAGTTTCAAAAATCCCACATTTTCCCCGAATAGAACCATTGAGATGGAACAGATGTGGCTGTAACCATGCTAATGATTGGCGGATCTCCCCCTCTTCAAGTTGAGATAATGCCAGCCCTGTATAGGTGCATAATTCATCGGTTAGAATTTCAAAATCACACAGGGGGGAGTCTTCAAATATAAAGGGATAAGCCAGCTCATCAATATCACCTGAGAACTTTAATGTCATTGGTACCACCTTAAGATAACGAATCCTGCGATATTAACAGAGTGATACACGACTGTAATTGACAGCATAATCAAAATCGCTAACTATGACGCCACCTTTTGTTCGCCCAAGGAAGAGCGACAAGCAGCCTTTATCATGCTTTCGATGACTATTATGCGCCAATTTTTTCATGCTTTTTCACTGTGTACCATATTACTACTCAGCAGCCCAAGTAATGCTGAACAAGCAACAACCTACCCGCTTACAGTAATGGATGCGACTCAGAAAATGGTCTCTCTCAACAACCCACCATTGCGTGTATCATCAAAAAGTATGTTCAGTGATCAGGTATTAATTGAATTACTACCAGCTCATCAAATCACAAGCTTAAGTCGATTAAGTAACGATCCGACTTACTCTTTGATCGCTAATAAATTACCGACAACAATCCCACTATTGGATCTGAATATTGAACGCACTATCGCTAACCAACCTGATTTACTGATTGCAGCCAATTGGAGCGACCAACAAAAAGTGAATATCCTGCGTCAAGCAGGTATCAATGTTTTTGTATTTAATACCGTATATACATTAGCTGATATTGAAAAAAACATTCTCATGTTAGGTAAATTAGTTAATCAAAACCAACGCGCTCAGCAGTTAGTCGAGACGATGGATCGTAAATTAAAACAACACGTCATCATTCCCAAGCACCGACTTACCGCCGTTGAATACACCCCATGGGGCGCATCAAGCAACCGCCAATCAACCATTAATACCATTTTTGAGCAAGCAGGCTTAATCAATGCCATTGCTGCAACCCAAGGGGATAAATACGGTCAAGTACCACTGGCAAAAGAGCAGTTATTACTTATCAATCCTGATGTCATTATTGTTCCTGGAACCTGTGGTAAAGATACCAATGATAGCAGTAACACCTTTCGTCAGGAGTTATTAAACGATCCTTCACTGCAACAATTAAACGCCATAAAACACCACAAAGTGATCTGTTTGCCTCAAGCACTACGTTCAACAGATAGCCAGTATATTGTTGATGCCATTATCTATTTAAACCATCGCGTTTATGGCAAACCTCATGCCTAAATTAGCAACTTCCTATCAGTGGTTACTGACGAGCGTCATCTTTATTATTACTGTTATAGCGTATCTCAGCTTAGGCTCTGTCTCTATCCCAATAACAGATATCACAGGTCTGCTACATACTTATCTCGTCCAAGGTAGCCACGCAGCAGCGGAGCAATATCCACTCGCCAATG
The DNA here is from genome assembly GCF_003026755.1 of Photobacterium sp. GB-50. Taxonomy (NCBI): domain Bacteria; kingdom Pseudomonadati; phylum Pseudomonadota; class Gammaproteobacteria; order Vibrionales; family Vibrionaceae; genus Photobacterium; species Photobacterium sp. GB-50. The sequence continues at coordinate 47,654 of NZ_PYNX01000020.1, read as the reverse complement.
CTATCGTGCTCCATATTCGCCTCCCCCGTGCTTGTGCCGCCATATTAGCGGGTGGTGCATTAGCCCTTGCTGGTGCTTGTAGCCAAGGATTATTTAAAAACCCCTTGGCCAGCCCTGATATTTTAGGGATCAGTGCCGGTAGCAGCTTTGCTGCTGTTATCGCCATCGTCACAGGGATCAGTGCCACAGCTATAGGTTGGCTACCTCTTTTCACGACTATTGGTGCACTTACTAGCGCTTTATTGGTGTATATGCTCGCGGCTAAATCTCACCAACAAGGACTATTTATTATCTTGGCAGGTCTCGCAGTATCAAGCTTGCTAGGAGGCTTAACCATGGGCGTATTACTGACTGCACAACAATATGAGATCAGCGAGTTTGTCTTCTGGACAATGGGAGGATTAGACTCTCGCATCTGGCAACAGTTGCTATGGCCCACACCGATCATTGTTATTGCAGCAATCGTGCTGTTACGCCATGGCCAAGTTTTAAACTTGCTGGCTTTAGGTGAACAAAATGCCCATGGTATGGGCGTTAATGTCAGGCGCAGCCGATTCACATTACTGGTATTAACCACCGTACTCACCGCAATGGCTATTGCGGTAGCAGGCCCGATTGGCTTTATCGGCTTAATCGTACCGCATTTGGTTCGCCTTCTTTTAGGACCAGATAATCGACGGTTACTGCCATTTTCAGCTATTTTCGGCGCTTTATTTTTATTACTGTGCGATCTTCTAGCGCGAACCGTGATCGCTCCCAATGAATTGAAAACAGGGATCATTACCGCCGTGATTGGTGGCATTTATTTTATTGCCCTATTGATCCGTAGTCAGTACCAAGGGATAGCCCAATGAATACGATCATTCAAGCCAAACACCTTTCTTTTCAGCAAGGAAACAAGCCGTTATTAACCGATATCAATTTCACAATTGGCGCAGGTGAACTGGTTGGGATTATTGGTCCAAATGGTGCAGGAAAAAGTACATTATTAAAGTGTTTAGCGGGCTATTTGACGCCGTCATCTGGCGAGATATTTCTCAAAGAAAAACGACTTTCCAGTTATCGTCACCAACAACGTGCACAGCACATGAGTTATCTCCCCCAACATACAGAGCCAGCGTTCGCTTTTTTAGTCAAAGATGTAATTGGTTACGGCCGCTACAGCCACAACAACCCAATAAGTGACAAAGAGTTTAATAGAACCATCCATCAATTAAACATTGAAAAACTATTAAATCAACCACTTAATCAACTATCGGGAGGAGAACAACAACGCGTACACTTTGCTCGTCTATTACTTCAAAACGCTGATTGCATGTTACTGGACGAGCCCACAGCCAGCCTAGATATCGGCCATGAATCTGAGTTAATGAATATCCTCGCAGCGCAATGCCAACAAGGCAAAACGGCGCTGGTGGCAATTCACAACCTCAATACTGCACTTGAGTTCTGCGATCAGTTATTACTTTTACAGCAGGGTGAATTAATTGCCTTTGATACCCCAGATAACGTATTAACTCCTTCTCGATTACATCAGTTATACCAAGATAACATCACGATTTGTCGCCACCCAACATCCGATAAACTTTATCTGACGCCACGAAGAAAATAGATCCTTTCTTTCATCATAAAACGATAGGATCGACCTGTTTGTTATGATCATAAGCCTGTGATTAAAATATCAAGATCGTGTGGGTAAGATCATTAGCGATATATTATCCACAACAGTATGATCTCCAATCTAAGATCATCTATCTACTTTATAACTCGACCTTTTCTTATAAAGTACCCACATATTTTCCTCTTAATTAAGACTTAATTTGCTGGTGGATATCAGTTAGCCATAGATAAGTGAATAAAATGGCGATAACCTACAGCAAAGAATATCTAATTGATGATAAAAATCATCGAAATTAACAATCAACACGAGCTAGATCTTTGCTAATTCAAAGGCTCTAGCTTTTTCTATCTATATAAAGGATAACTATGAGCTCACTTAGCCTTATTACCGGTAGTACTTTAGGTGGCGCTGAATATGTCGCCGATCATTTAGCAGAATTGCTCGAAGATAATGGCCACCAAGCTGAAGTCATCAATCAAGCAGAGTTTTCAGAGCTCGATCAAGACACTATCTGGCTAATCATTTGCTCAACTCACGGTGCTGGCGACTATCCTGATAACTTTTTGCCATTTGTAGAGCAACTCACTCAACAACAACCCACACTGAGCGGTGTTAAATTTGCTGTCATTGGGCTTGGTGATAGTAATTACGATACCTTCTGTGCGGCAGGTAAGAAAATAGAAGGATTATTACTTTCTTTAGGTGCAAACCAGCTCGGTGAACGTCTTGATATTGATGTTTCAGAGACACCAGTGCCTGAAGAGCCTGCTGAAGCATGGTTTAATAACTGGAAAAACTTAATTACTGATTAAAAAACCATCAACAGTTACTCAGTTTCCAGCTTATTTCGATCTTTTTTCTGTGGATAACTATAGATCTAAACGGTGATCAACCCATAGTTATCCATTTAATAACTTATATGACTTCCTCCCCCTGTGCATAAGTGGCTTTTTTGATCCCAGCCTATACACGATCAGATCCAAGCTCCTGCACAAGAAATGATCCTTCTTAAATACATGATCATTAGGATCATTTGTCGGTTATCCACACGATCGTACGATCCTAATAGTAGATCTAATAGAAGATCTCTTTAAAAAGATCTTATATATATTTAAAGAGCGTAATTAAACTGATCAAATGATCTTGATGAAATATTCTCTCTTGCACAGAAAAAGGATAGAATGTCCGCCCTTTGCTCGAGTTAACTCACTGGCTATTTAAATACCTGAGGAAGTTCCATGTTTTACCAGGAAAAATTTGATGTCATCGTTGTGGGTGGTGGTCATGCAGGCACAGAAGCCGCATTGGCAGCAGCCCGAATGGGACAAAAAACCTTACTGTTGACCCATAATATCGATACGTTGGGCCAAATGTCGTGCAACCCAGCTATTGGCGGGATCGGGAAAGGACACCTGGTTAAAGAAGTTGATGCCCTTGGTGGATTAATGGCGCAAGCCATTGATAAAGGTGGTATTCAATTTCGTACACTGAACTCATCGAAAGGTCCTGCAGTACGTGCGACTCGTGCTCAAGCAGACCGCGCATTATACAAAGCAGCTGTTCGTAACGTATTAGAAAACCAAGAAAATCTAATGATTTTCCAACAAGCCGTCACTGATTTAATTGTTGAAAATCACCGTGCTGTTGGTGTTGTAACGGAAATGGGCTTAAAGTTTCACGCCAAAGCCGTTGTGTTAACTGTTGGTACTTTCCTTGGTGGTAAGATCCACATTGGTATGGAAAACTACAGTGGCGGACGTACTGGTGATCCTGCATCGAATGCCCTCGCGGATCGTCTACGCGAATTACCATTACGTGTTGATCGCTTAAAAACAGGTACTCCTCCACGTATTGATGCGCGCAGTGTTGATTTCAGTGTGCTTGAAGAGCAGCACGGTGATAACCCGACACCAACATTTTCATTTATGGGTAAGTCGTCGGATCATCCACGTCAAATCCCATGTTTTATTACTTACACCAATGAACGCACACATGAAGTAATCCGCAATAATTTGGATCGTAGCCCAATGTATGCCGGTGTTATTGAAGGAATTGGTCCACGTTACTGTCCTTCGATTGAAGATAAAGTGATGCGTTTTGCAGATAAAAATAGTCACCAGATCTTCATTGAGCCGGAAGGCTTAACGACAAATGAATTATACCCAAACGGGATCTCCACCAGCTTACCGTTTGATGTACAAATGCAAATTGTTCGTTCAATGAAAGGCTTTGAGAACGCAACCATTATGCGTCCAGGTTATGCGATTGAATATGATTTCTTTGACCCTCGCGATCTAAAACAAACCTTCGAAAACAAATATATCGATGGTCTGTTCTTTGCAGGACAAATTAACGGTACGACAGGTTACGAAGAAGCGGCAGCACAAGGCTTAATGGCGGGTATGAACGCCGCGCTTCAAGTTCAAGATAAAGAAGGCTGGAGTCCTCGTCGTGATCAAGCATACATGGGCGTATTGATTGATGATCTATCAACGATTGGTACTAAAGAACCATACCGTATGTTTACTTCTCGTGCCGAATACCGCTTATTGCTTCGTGAAGACAATGCTGATTTACGCTTAACCCCAATGGGTCGTGAGTTTGGTTTAGTTGATGATGCTCGCTGGTCTCGTTTCAATCAAAAAATTGAAAATATGGAACTTGAACGTCAACGTCTGAAAGATATTTGGATCAATCCAAAATCGGATCATGTTGATGAATTAAACAAAATTCTTAAAGCACCAATCGCTCGTGAAGCGAGTGGTGAAGATCTTCTTCGTCGTCCTGAAGTGACTTACGAACAACTGACAAGCATCGAAACATTTGCACCAGCGCTTGACGATATTGAAGCGCGTGAGCAAGTTGAGATCCAGGTGAAATACCAAGGTTATATTGATCGTCAGCGTGATGAAGTTGAAAAATCCCTGCGTCATGAAACTACTAAGCTGCCATTTGATATTGATTACAGCAATGTTAAAGGCCTATCGAATGAAGTAGTGGTAAAACTTAATGATGCAAAACCTGAATCAATTGGTATGGCATCACGTATTTCAGGTATTACCCCTGCTGCGATTTCGCTGTTATTGGTTTATTTGAAAAAACACGGCTTATTAAAAAAAGGCGAATAAGGGCTAAACAATGAAACAACGATTAGTACAACTTATCGCCCAAACTGAACTGCAGGTCACAGAACAGCAACTTGACCAGCTGATCGGTTATGTAGAACTGCTGCACAAATGGAATAAAGCGTATAATCTGACGTCAGTCCGTGATCCTAACGAAATGTTAGTTAAACATATTATGGATAGTATTGTCGTCAGCCAGTATTTAGATGGCGCTAGTTACATTGATGTTGGAACAGGACCGGGACTGCCAGGTATTCCGTTGGCGATTATGTGTCCTGATAAATCATTTACCTTGTTAGATAGCTTAGGTAAACGCATCCGTTTTATTCGCCAAGTGATCCATGAGCTAAAAATTACCAATGTGACGCCAGTACAAAGTCGCGTTGAAGAGTTTGAAGCCGGTGATGGCTTTGATGCAGTGTTAAGTCGTGCGTTTGCTTCAATGGCCGATATGGTTAACTGGTGCCACCATCTACCAAAATCAGGTGGTCAGTTCCTCGCATTGAAAGGCCAATATAACGAGCAAGAAGCGGCAGAACTGCCAGAATGGTGCTCAGTTATAGAAGTGAAATCTTTACAGGTTCCTGATTTAGAAGGTGAGCGTCATCTAGTAGTCTTGACGGCAAAGGATTAATTGTTGAGGTTTTCTTGTGGGAAGAATCATAGCGGTAGCAAATCAAAAAGGTGGTGTGGGTAAAACCACCACCTGTGTAAATTTAGCAGCATCCTTGGCTGCAACCCAACGTAAAGTATTAGTGGTTGATCTTGATCCACAAGGTAATGCAACCATGGCCAGTGGGGTTGATAAATACCAAGTTGATGCCACCGCTTATGATCTTTTGGTCGAGGAAACGCCATTTAATGACGTTGTTATAAAAGAAACGACGGGGGGCTATCATTTGATAGCCGCTAATGGTGATGTCACTGCTGCTGAAATAAAGTTGATGGAAGTGTTTGCCCGTGAAGTGCGTCTACGTACTGCACTTGCCAAGGTTCGTGATGACTACGACTATATTTTTATTGACTGTCCCCCTTCGCTAAACTTACTCACCATTAATGCTATGACAGCGGCGGATTCCGTATTAGTGCCGATGCAATGTGAGTATTTTGCTCTTGAAGGCTTAACAGCATTAATGGATACCATTAGCAAGTTAACAGCGGTGGTGAATAGTGAACTTAAAATAGAAGGTTTACTGCGCACCATGTTTGATCCTCGGAATAGATTAGCTAACGAAGTCTCTCAACAGCTGAAAAAACACTTTGGTGACAAAGTCTATCGTACCGTTATTCCACGCAATGTCCGTTTAGCAGAAGCGCCAAGCCATGGTCGTCCTGCGATGTATTACGATAAGTATTCTAGTGGCGCTAAAGCCTATTTAGCGCTCGCGGGTGAAATGATTCGTCGTGATGAATTAGCATTACAAACGGTGACTTCTGAGGACGCATAAGGCTTTTCATGAATTTTAATAAACGTGGTTTAGGCAAAGGCCTTGATGCCTTGCTTTCTACCAGTGCAGTCGCACAAGCTAAGCAACAAACCCATCAACAAACAGCACTTTCGACTTCAAACAATGACAGTGAATTACGGGACCTTGCGATTGAACTGCTGCAATCGGGTCAGTTCCAGCCGCGTAAATCGATGGCTGATGATACGCTTGCGGAGCTTGCTGAATCGATTCAAGCCCAAGGGATCATTCAACCTATTGTTGTTCGACGTTTAGCTGATCAACGTTTTGAAATTATTGCCGGTGAGCGTCGTTGGCAAGCGGCTAAAATCGCAGGATTAACGACGGTGCCTTGTTTGGTTAAAAGCGTTGATGATCGCGCGACAATTGCTATTGCGTTGATTGAAAATATTCAACGTGAAGATCTCAATGTAATAGAAGAAGCGGTGGCTTTAGCACGACTACAGCAAGAGTTTTCACTGACTCACCAGCAAATTGCTGAAGCGGTCGGGAAATCACGTGCTGCCGTCTCTAACTTATTGCGTTTAAACCAGTTAAGCGAGCCTGTTAAACAATTAGTGGAGCAGAAAAAACTCGAAATGGGTCATGCAAGGGCTTTATTATCCTTAGATGAAACACAACAGTTAGCTGTAGCACAAAAAATTGTCAATAATTTGTTAACTGTACGTGAAACTGAAAAACTGGTTAAAACACTTTTAAATCCATCAATACCTAAAGTGCCTGCATCACAAAGTGAACATGTTGTTTTATTACAAAACAGGCTAACTGAGCAATTAGGCACTAAGGTGGCGATTAATCAAACTAAAAGTGGCAAAGGAAAAATCGTTATTAACTTTGAACAGCAAGACAAGTTAGAGCAAATTCTTGCAATTCTCGATAATAAAATGTGATGTTAGAGCTGCAATTTTTGTTAAAAAAATAACATCATCGTGATCAAGTTAGAGTGTTGTAAAATCTAACTGTTTTTTTTGCTGCTATTTGATTGCAATCAATCTAATGAGCCGTATAATTTTCGCTGTTTTCCCAAGCACGGATTGTGTAAAGGAATGGACTCGAGGAACGAATACATGGTATCGACGCTAGCTAAACCGGGACGCCAACTGGCAAAACGGTTGCTGTTACTACAATCTGGCGTCGTGATAGCAACGGCATTAACGGCAGTTTTTGCTGTCAATGTTGACTGGGGAATCTCTGCATTGATTGGCGGTGGCATCTTTGTTATTGCCAATACTGTCTTCGCGATGTGTGCCTTCATGTTTAGTGGTGCTAGGAATGCACGGCTAGTCATGGCGTCATTTTATGGCGGAGAAGTGCTTAAAATTCTTATCACAGTCATCCTTTTTGCCATTGCTTACCTGTATATGGGAGTGGAACTTGTTCCTCTCAAACTAACCTATTTGCTGGCCCTTGGTATTAATATTTTTGGACCGGTTTTATTCATTAACAACAACAAATAGGATGAGTTATGGCTGCGCAAGGTGAAGCGCTAACGTCTGCAAGTTATATCACTCACCACTTGACCAACTTATCAACCGATAAATTGGGCTTAGTGAGTGAAGGTAGCTTTTGGGCGGTAAACATAGATAGCCTTATCTTCTCTGTTTTGACCGGTTTAGCTTTTCTATGGCTATTTCGTTCAGTAGCGAAGAAGGCATCATCAGGAGTTCCAAGTAAAGTACAATGTTTTGTCGAAATGGTTGTTGAATTCGTTGATACCAACGTCAAAGATACTTTCCATGGCCGCAATCCACTTGTAGCTCCGTTAGCACTAACTATTTTCTGCTGGATTTTACTGATGAATATCATGGACCTTGTGCCTATTGATTTCATTCCGTATGCCGCACAAAGTATTGGGATCCCTTATATGAAAGTGGTTCCAAGTGCTGACGTTAACATCACCATGGCAATGGCGCTAGGCGTGTTCGCATTGATGATTTACTACAGCATCAAAGTGAAAGGTCTTGTCGGTTTTGCTAAAGAACTGGCTCTTCACCCGTTCAATCACCCTATCATGATCCCGTTTAACCTTCTTCTTGAAGTGGTATCGCTATTAGCGAAGCCTATTTCACTAGGTATGCGTTTATTCGGTAACATGTTTGCAGGTGAGGTGGTGTTTATCCTAATCGCGGCACTAATGCCGTGGTGGGCTCAATGGCTAGGCTCGGTACCGTGGGCTATTTTCCACATTCTGGTCATTACAATTCAAGCTTTCGTATTCATGATGTTAACTATCGTGTACCTGTCTCAGGCACATGAAGACAATCATTAACGATTTTTTGTAACATTTTTTATTATATTGGCGTTTTGCCGACAACTATAAACTGGAGATAGTGATGGAAACTTTACTAAGCTTTTCTGCAATTGCCGTGGGCATCATTGTAGGTCTTGCTTCCCTTGGTACAGCGATCGGCTTCGCACTTCTAGGTGGTAAATTCCTTGAGGGTGCTGCACGTCAACCTGAAATGGCTCCAATGCTTCAAGTTAAGATGTTCATCATCGCTGGTCTACTTGATGCGGTACCAATGATCGGTATCGTAATCGCGCTGCTATTCACATTCGCAAACCCATTTGTTGGTCAGCTAGCTGGTTAATAAATCGTAATGTCAGCTTGTTTCAAGCTGACATTAAGTAGCAAATGGACTCTAGCAACCCTTTTAAAGGAGATGCGTTGTGAATATGAATGCAACTTTGCTGGGTCAAGCTATCGCTTTCTTCCTCTTCGTGGTGTTCTGCATGAAATATGTATGGCCACCGATTATGGAAGCGATTGAAGAACGTCAGAAAAAAATTGCTGACGGCTTGGCTGCCGCAGATCGCGCAGCTAAAGACCTTGACCTTGCACAAGCGAATGCTTCTGATCAACTAAAAGAAGCGAAACGCGCTGCGAGCGAGTTGATCGAGCAAGCAAACAAGCGTAAAGCTCAAATTATCGATGAAGCGAAAACGGAAGCACAAACTGAGCGCGAGAAAATCCTTGCGCAAGGTATGGCTGAAATTGAAGCGGAACGTAATCGTGCTCGTGATGAGTTAAGAAAACAAGTTGCAACTCTAGCTGTGATTGGTGCTGAGAAGATCATTGAGCGCTCCATTGATGTGGATGCTCAAGCCGATATTCTTAACAAAGTCACTGCAGAACTGTAATTAAAGGGGCAAGCATATGTCACAAATGACTACAATCGCACGCCCCTACGCTAAAGCAGCTTTTGACTTTGCGGTCGAGACGAACCAACTAGCTCAGTGGGCAGAAATGCTGAACTTTGCCAGTGAAGTAGCAAAAAATGACACTATGCAGGATGTACTGGATAGCGGATTTGCTGCGGATAAGCTAACTGAAATTTTTGTTTCAGTATGCGGTGAGCAACTCGATGAATTCGGTCAAAACCTTCTAAAGGTGATGGCTGAAAATGGACGCCTTAAGGCGCTACCTGATGTCTGTGATGAATTCATGCTGATGAAACATGAGCATGAGCACACCATCGAAGCGACAGTAATTTCTGCTATTGCTTTAGATGATAATCAACTAGATGCCATTAGCGTGAAACTTGAGCAGCGTTTAGCGCGTAAAGTTATGCTGACTTGCAGTGTAGACGAGACCCTGATTGCCGGGGTTGTAATTAGAGCTGGAGACCTTGTTATCGATAACTCTGTACGGGGCAAATTGAACCGTCTGAGCGATACTTTGCAGTCTTGATTTGGGGAATTGGAGCATGCAACTTAATTCCACGGAAATTAGCGCACTGATCAAACAACGTATTGAAAACTTCAACGTTGTAAGTGAAGCGCGTAACGAAGGTACTATCGTTTCTGTAAGCGACGGTATTATTCGTATCCATGGCCTTGCTGACGTAATGCAAGGTGAAATGATTGAACTACCAGGCGGACTATTCGCACTAGCACTTAACCTTGAGCGTGACTCGGTAGGTGCAGTTGTAATGGGCCCTTATGCTTCTCTACAGGAAGGCATGAAGGTAACCGGTACTGGTCGTATTCTTGAAGTACCTGTAGGTCCTGCGCTACTTGGTCGTGTTGTAAACACACTAGGTCAGCCTATCGATGGTAAAGGTCCAATTGAAACAGAGACATTCTCTCCTGTTGAAGTAATTGCACCGGGTGTAATCGATCGTAAATCTGTTGATCAACCAGTACAAACTGGTTACAAAGCAGTTGACTCAATGATCCCAATCGGCCGTGGTCAGCGTGAGCTTATCATCGGTGACCGTCAGACCGGTAAAACAGCGATGGCTATCGATGCCATCATCAACCAGAAAAATTCTGGTATCTACTCTGTGTATGTGGCTATTGGCCAGAAAGCTTCAACTATCGCTAACGTAGTTCGTAAGCTGGAAGAGCACGGCGCACTGGAAAACACTATCGTAGTTGTAGCATCAGCATCAGAAGCTGCTGCGCTACAATACCTAGCACCATACTCTGGTTGTGCGATGGGCGAATACTTCCGTGACCGCGGCGAAGATGCACTGATCGTATACGATGACCTGTCTAAGCAGGCTGTTGCTTACCGTCAAATCTCACTATTGCTTAAGCGTCCACCAGGCCGTGAAGCATTCCCTGGTGATGTTTTCTACCTTCACTCTCGTCTTCTAGAGCGTGCTTCTCGTGTAAGCGAGCACTACGTTGAGAAATTCACTAACGGTGAAGTGAAAGGTCAAACCGGATCGCTAACGGCACTACCGATTATCGAAACCCAAGCGGGTGACGTATCGGCATTCGTACCGACTAACGTTATCTCTATCACCGATGGTCAGATCTTCCTACAAACAGAGCTATTCAACGCTGGTATTCGTCCTGCTGTTGACCCAGGTATCTCTGTATCGCGTGTAGGTGGTGCTGCCCAAACCAAGATCATCAAGAAACTGTCGGGTGGTATTCGTACCGCACTTGCACAGTACCGTGAACTTGCAGCGTTTGCACAGTTCTCGTCTGACCTTGATGACGCTACTAAGAAACAGCTAGATCATGGTCAGAAAGTAACTGAACTGATGAAGCAAAAACAATACGCGCCAATGTCTGTATTTGAGCAAGCGGTTGTTATCTTTGCAGCTGAAAAAGGCTACTTGAATGATGTTGAGCTAACTAAGCTTGCTGATTTCGAAGCAGCGTTACTTTCTTACGCGAAAGGTCAGTTTGCTGAGCTTGTAGCTCAGATAGATGAAACGGGTGCTTACAACGATGAAATCGCTGCGCAGTTTGCAAAACTGCTAGAAGATTTCAAAGCGACCCAGACTTGGTAATTGGTTGGTGATCGCTTGCGATCACCTTCTAACGGAGAGTAACGATGGCCGGCGCAAAAGAGATTCGTAACAAGATCGGTAGTGTTAAAAACACGCAAAAGATCACTAAAGCGATGGAAATGGTGGCTGCTTCTAAAATGCGTAAAACGCAGGAAGCAATGGAGTCATCACGTCCATACGCACAAACTATGCGCAAAGTGATCGGTCATATCGCCCTTGGTAGCCTCGAGTATAAGCATCCTTATCTTGAAGAGCGTGAAGCCAAGCGCGTTGGTTACATCATTGTTTCAACTGACCGTGGTTTGTGTGGTGGCTTGAACATTAACTTGTTCAAAAAAGCGATCACCGATATTAAAACATGGTCAGATAAAGGTGCGGATGTTGATTTAGCGCTAATTGGAGCTAAAGCAACAGCATTCTTTAATAGCTACGGCGGTAACGTAGCAGCTCAAGTATCAGGCCTTGGTGACACGCCAAGTGTTGATGAGTTGATCGGTACTGTTGGCGTAATGCTGAAGAAATATGATGAAGGCCAACTGGATCGTCTGTATGTGGTTTACAACCAGTTTGTAAATACCATGGTACAGCAACCAGTGATTGATCAATTGTTGCCTTTGCCTAAGTCAGAAGACGAAGAAATGCAGCGCAACCATTCTTGGGATTATATTTATGAGCCCGAGCCTAAACCGCTACTAGATACCCTATTGGTTCGCTATGCCGAATCACAAGTGTACCAAGGTGTGGTTGAAAACCTTGCCAGTGAGCAAGCGGCACGAATGGTAGCGATGAAAGCTGCAACAGATAATGCAGGGGATCTGATTGATGAACTGCAACTTGTGTACAACAAAGCCCGTCAGGCTGCGATCACACAAGAACTGTCAGAAATCGTTTCTGGCGCATCTGCTGTTTAAGGCAAAGAATTAATAAGTTTAGAGGATTAACGATGGCTACAGGTAAGATCGTACAGATCATCGGTGCGGTAGTCGACGTAGAGTTTCCACAGGACTCTGTACCACAGGTATACGATGCCCTTCATGTTGATGCGAAAGAGAACGGTACACTAGTACTGGAAGTTCAGCAGCAACTTGGTGGTGGTGTTGTTCGTGGTATCGCTATGGGTACTTCTGATGGCTTACGTCGTGGTTTGTCTGTTGAAAACACAGGCCGCCCAATTGAAGTGCCAGTAGGTACAGCGACTTTAGGACGTATCATGAACGTTCTTGGTCAACCTATTGATGAGTGTGGTGAGATCGGTGAGCAAGAGCGTTACGCTATTCACCGTGAAGCACCAAGCTATGAAGATCAGTCAAACGTAACTGAACTCCTAGAAACAGGTGTTAAAGTTATCGACTTAATCTGTCCATTCGCTAAGGGTGGTAAGATCGGTCTGTTTGGTGGTGCGGGTGTTGGTAAGACCGTTAACATGATGGAACTTATCAACAACATCGCCCTAAAACACTCAGGTTTATCTGTGTTTGCAGGTGTTGGTGAGCGTACACGTGAAGGTAACGATTTCTACTTTGAAATGCAGGAAGCAGGTGTTGTTAACATCGAAAAGCCTGAAGAATCAAAAGTAGCAATGGTTTACGGTCAGATGAACGAGCCACCAGGTAACCGTCTACGTGTTGCATTGACTGGCCTTACTATGGCTGAGCGTTTCCGTGACGAAGGTCGTGACGTACTGTTATTTATCGATAACATCTACCGTTACACCCTTGCAGGTACTGAAGTATCAGCACTACTAGGTCGTATGCCATCTGCTGTAGGTTACCAGCCTACACTAGCAGAAGAGATGGGTGTACTTCAGGAGCGTATCACGTCAACGAAGTCTGGTTCTATCACGTCAGTTCAGGCGGTATACGTACCTGCCGATGACTTGACTGACCCATCACCAGCAACAACCTTTGCTCACTTAGATGCAACAGTTGTACTTTCGCGTCAGATCGCATCGCTAGGTCTATACCCTGCGATCGACCCATTGGATTCAACATCACGTATGCTTGATCCATTGGTTGTAGGTCAAGAGCACTACGACATTGCTCGTGGCGTTCAGAGCCTACTTCAACGTTATAAAGAGCTAAAAGACATCATCGCTATTCTTGGTATGGACGAGCTATCTGAAGAAGATAAGCAAGCTGTATCACGTGCACGTAAGATTGAACGTTTCCTAACTCAGCCTTACCACGTAGCAGAAGTCTTTACTGGTGACCCAGGTATCTACGTAACGTTGAAAGACACACTACGTAGCTTCAAAGGCTTATTAGCGGGTGAATACGACGATATCCCAGAGCAGGCATTTATGTACTGTGGTGCGATTGAAGACGTATTAGAAAACGCGAAGAAGCTGTAAGCTAATTAGGAGGCGACATGGCAGCGATAACTTTCCAGTTGGAAGTAGTCAGTGCTGAGAAACGTCTGTTCTCTGGTCGTGCTGAAAATATTCAAGTAACGGGTAGTGAAGGTGAGCTAGGTATTCATGCCGGTCACACGCCACTACTTACAGCTATTACCCCTGGCATGGTACGTATTACCAAGCAAGGTGGTGAGGAAGATGTAATCTATCTTTCTGGCGGTATGCTTGAAGTTCAGCCTTCTGCAGTGACGGTATTAGCTGATACAGCTATTCGTGGTATTGATTTAGACGCCGCGAAAGCAGAAGAAGCTAAGCGTCAAGCTGAGGAGCGCATCCATAATCAGCATGGCGATATTGACTTCGCACAGGCAGCCAGTGATTTAGCGAAAGCCATTGCTCAGCTTCGAGTAATTGAACTAACTAAACGCGCACGCTAGTCTGACGCTAAAGTAATATAAAAAGCGACCATTAAGGTCGCTTTTTTTATTGCTAAAAATCTTATTGATTGATGTTGTTTGGGGATATTTATTATTACAAAAATGATTTTCTATTAAGACTTTTGCGAGGTATAGCTGTTATTTCTTAGTGAGAATTAAACAATTACGCTTAAATCTAGTGAAACTTGACGGTACAATACCAATTAAATAACAAATTTATGCATCAAGAGGGACATCCCATCATGCGCTTTAGTGCTGTGATTTTAGCTGCGGGAAAAGGCACCCGTATGTATTCTAACTTGCCAAAAGTACTTCATACTTTAGCAGGAAAGCCGATGGTCAAACATGTAATTGATACATGTAATGATCTTGGTGCGAAAAATATTAATTTAGTTTATGGCCATGGTGGTGACACCATGCAACAAGTATTGGCTCAAGAATCAGTTAATTGGGTACTACAAGCTGAGCAATTAGGAACAGGACACGCGGTTAATCAAGCGACCCCGAACCTTGCTGATGATGAAAAAGCATTGATTTTATACGGTGATGTGCCACTAATTAGTGCACAAACGTTAGAAAACCTGCTGGATGCTCAGCCTGATGGTGGCATTGCCTTACTAACCGTTGTTCTTGATGATCCAAGTGGTTACGGTCGTATTGTGCGTCGTAATGGTCCCGTAGTTGCGATCGTAGAGCAAAAAGATGCCACTGAAGAGCAAAAGCTCATAAAAGAAATCAATACTGGTGTCATGGTGGCTAATGGCGGTGATCTTAAGCGTTGGTTAGCGGCGCTTAAAAATGATAATGCGCAAGGTGAATATTACCTAACCGATATTATTGAGATTGCCCATGATGAAGGTCGTGCCGTCGAAGCGGTACACCCTGTAAGCCCTATTGAGGTTGAAGGTGTAAATAACCGTATTCAACTTGCGCGCCTTGAGCGAGCTTTCCAAGCTCAACAAGCTGAGCGTTTATTAGAGCAAGGTGTGATGTTACTCGATCCTGCTCGTTTTGATTTACGTGGCGAATTACAATGCGGTACCGATGTTGAAATTGATGTTAACGTGGTGATTGAAGGCAGCGTTAGTATTGGTGATAACGTCGTGATTGGCGCCGGTTGTGTGCTTAAAGACTGTGAGATTGATGATAACTCAATTATCAGCCCATACAGTGTGATTGATGGTGCGACGGTAGGTGAAGCCTGTACGGTCGGTCCATTTGCTCGTTTACGTCCAGGTACGGAGCTTCAAGCTCAAGTGCATGTGGGTAATTTTGTTGAAATCAAGCAAACGCGTTTAGGTGAAGGCTCTAAAGCGGGTCATTTAACTTACCTTGGTGATGCTGAGATTGGTGCTAACGTCAATATAGGTGCAGGTACTATTACTTGTAACTACGATGGCGCGAACAAATTTAAAACTGAAATTGGCGATGATGTATTTGTTGGCTCTGATACTCAACTTATCGCCCCAGTTAAAGTTGCAAGCGGTGCAACCATTGGTGCCGGTGCAACGATTAATCGTAATGTTGGAGAAGGTGAGTTAGTGATCACTCGCGCACCCGCACGAACGATTCAAGGCTGGAAACGCCCAACCAAGAAGTAATTTTCAATTACGTTATCATTTTTAAAGCAGGAGTTTCTCCTGCTTTTTTATTGTCTATCTCCAACCCCCGGCCCTATATTCCTCTAGCTTTTCCATTCCAGTAGTTATTTCGAGAGAAAAATTATACCGAATCTGCATATTTGTTATTGATCGATTAATTTTTAAAACGCTATACTAAGTTTCAAACTGAAACTTAATCTATCATTTCAAAACTTATGTCTAAACGTAATACGCAACAACGTCGCCATGCTATTGCAGCTATGGTTGGTATTGAAGGTGAAGTTAGTGTGGATACACTTGCTAGTCACTTCTCGACCTCTGAGGTCACAATTCGTAAAGATCTCGCGGCATTAGAAAGTTCTGGCTTATTGCTACGCCGATACGGTGGTGCCATTGCTATGCCGAGTGAAATAGTTGCAACTGGCTTAGAAGAAAAAGTTTCAGAACGAAAGTCAGCGATTGCGATTGCTGCCGCTGATCTGATCCGAGATCACAATCGCATTATCGTTGATTGTGGTAGTACAACAGCAGCATTAATTAACCTACTAAGCACTAAACAAGGCTTAGTGGTAATGACTAATTCTTTACAAGTCGCGAATGCACTAAATGCACTTGAAAATGAACCGACCTTATTGATGACAGGCGGTACATGGGATCCGCATTCGGAATCCTTCCAAGGCAAAGTTGCAGAATCCGTATTGCGTTCATACGATTTTGATCAGCTATTTATTGGTGCTGATGGCATTGATATCACGCGTGGCACAACCACCTTTAATGAACTGACGGGGCTAAGTCGAGTGATGGCGGAAGTTTCTCGCGAAGTGGTGGTAATGATTGAGTCTTGTAAGGTCGGACGAAAAATTCCGAATTTAGAGTTAACGTGGCAAGGGATCGATACTTTAATTACCGATAATGGCATGAGTGATGCTGATACTGTTGCGATAGAACAACAGGGTGTGCGCGTGATTCGTGCCTATAGTGAATAATAACAAGTTATAAAGGATAGCAGTTATGTGTGGGATTGTAGGTGCGGTAGCACAACGTGATGTAGCAGAGATCTTAGTCGAAGGCTTACGTCGATTAGAATATCGCGGGTATGACTCAGCAGGTCTTGCCGTTGTTGATGAACAATTTAAATTACAACGCTTACGACGTATGGGGAAAGTTCAAGCTTTAGCTGATGCCGTTAATGAAACGCAAGTTATTGGTGGAACGGGGATCGCACATACACGTTGGGCAACACATGGCGAACCCTCAGAAGCTAACGCCCACCCCCATGTCTCTGGTGAGCATATAGCGATTGTTCATAATGGGATTATTGAGAATCACCAAGCATTGCGTGATCTATTACAACAACGAGGCTATGTGTTTCATTCTCAAACCGATACTGAAGTAATTGCACATTTAGTTGAGTGGGAACTGCGAACTGCCGATTCTTTATTAGCCGCTGTGAAGCAAGCTGTTGCTCAACTAGAAGGCGCTTATGGTACCGTAGTGATGGATAGTCGCGATCCGGAACGTTTGGTTGTTGCGCGCTCTGGTAGCCCGTTGGTGATCGGATTAGGTGTAGGTGAAAACTTTATTGCGTCTGATCAATTGGCTTTGCTGAATGTGACTCGTCGCTTTATGTTTTTAGAAGAAGGTGATGTTGCCGAAGTCACCCGTCGTGATATTCGAGTTTATAATCAACAAGATGAGTTGGTTGAACGTGAAGTCACCGAATCTCATATTCAACATGATGATACGGATAAAGGTCATTATCGTCACTATATGCAAAAAGAGATCTTTGAGCAGCCAAGCGCTCTGATCAATACCATGGAAGGCAGGATCCGCAACAATCGCGTGATCTTGGAAAGTTTTGGTAATGAAGCGAAAACGATCTTTGATCATGTTGAGCATATTCAAATTATTGCTTGTGGTACCTCCTATAACGCGGGCATGGTGGCACGTTACTGGTTTGAATCTATTGCAGGAATTAGCTGTGATGTTGAAATTGCCTCTGAATTTCGCTACCGCAAATTTGTTACCCGTCCAAATAGCTTACTGATCACCCTTTCTCAATCAGGTGAAACAGCAGATACCTTAGCGGCACTGCGTTTAGCAAAAGAAAAAGGCTATATGGCTGCGATGACAATTTGTAATGTTGCAGGCTCATCTTTGGTACGTGAATCTGATTTAGCTTTTATGACCCGCGCGGGGGCTGAAATTGGGGTCGCATCAACTAAAGCGTTTACTACGCAGTTAGTCGCGTTATTAATGCTTGTAACTGCATTAGGTAAGCAGCAAGGTACGATTGATAATGAGCAAGAAGAAAAAATCGTTCATTCACTACAGCAATTACCAAGCTTTATTGAGAAAGCATTAACGCTTGATAAGTCGATTGAGCTATTGGCTGAAGAATTCAGCGATAAACAACATGCATTATTTTTAGGTCGTGGTGAGTTCTACCCGATTGCTGTTGAAGCTTCACTTAAATTAAAAGAGATCTCGTACATTCATGCAGAGGCTTATGCGGCTGGTGAATTAAAGCATGGCCCACTTGCGTTAGTTGATGCTGAGATGCCTGTTATCGTGGTGGCACCTACCAATGATTTATTAGAAAAGCTCAAATCTAATATTGAAGAAGTACGTGCTCGCGGTGGCTTACTGTATGTGTTTGCCGATAGTGAAGCTGGATTTGAAGAGACCAGCGGCATGAAAATCATGACCATGCCCAGTGTGGATGAAATCATCGCACCGATTTTTTATACCATTCCGATGCAGTTGTTGTCGTATCACGTGGCTTTAATTAAAGGTACTGATGTTGATCAGCCTCGTAATTTAGCCAAAGCGGTGACTGTTGAGTAATGTCAAATGAGAAAAGGCGCAACTTGCGTCTTTTTTATCGGTACTCTTGATAGCGTTTACCGTGTTGCGAAATAAAAAAATGCCTGATTATCCATACGATGTGCGATTCAAATTAAGAATAAAAGTCTGCTTTGATTTTATCTTATTGAATATTAAGAATTAAAAAAAATGAAAAATTGGCTCATCATCTGCACTGCAACAAATAGTGAAGCGTTCTTCACTATCTGATTGGAGAAGGTGTATGACAGAGCCAAAGACAAAGATTGCCGCTAGGATCAAGGAGGCTCGTGAATGGAAAGGATTAACCCAAGTACATATGGCCCAGCAGTTGAAAGTCGCTCGCCAAACGTATCTTGATCTAGAGACCGGAAAAACAGAGCCTAAAGTACGATTATTGTCTGAGATCTCGGAGATCACTGAGAGACCATTAACTTGGTTTGTTTATGGTGATGAAGGGATTGAAATTTTAGAAAGTGAGTATAAGGAAGAAATTGATCGCTTATTGCAATTTTTTAGTCACTTGCCACATTCTGCTCGCCACGTTATTTTGCAGCAATGTATCAACTTAGCGAGTTTTATGGCGGAATACACCCGTGCTTTAACACATAAAAATAAGTAGCGAATAACGATCTTCCTTGGTGCCTATTTAATTGTTCATTTCGATCTTTTTATTGTCTATCTTTGGTGACAGTGAATATGGCGTATCACATTTTTGTACTAGCACCCATAGACATCTATTTTAGCGAAGAATAGTTTAAACAAAGTTTATGGGTTTAGTGCGGTATAAATGTCGATGATGAGTGAATATAGTGTTGAGCGTGAGATTAATAACGCAATAACAGAAATAGCGCATATTGCACAAAAGATTCGAGAAGCGAGAGAATGGAAAGGGGTCACTCAAGTGAGTATGGCTAAGCAGCTAGGTGTTGCTCGTCAAACTTACCTTGATGTGGAATCGGGGAAAACAGAGCCTCGAATATTAATGCTAATGAATATAGCAAAGATAACAGGGCGTCCTTTGCATTGGTTTATTTCAGACGACAGTACACCTGAATATGGTGATATCAATCGATTATCGGTTATGTATGCGCAGGTACCTTCTCCTTTACGCCAAAAAATGATCGAACAAAATATTAATCTGATTTCCTGTTGCCTTGAATATGTTTCAAACAGTCGTTAATCATGTTGATTGTTATAAAAAAAGCAGCGATTACGCTGCTTTTTTTGTTAGGGACTATTCATTACTGAGCAAGAAAAAACTTATAGGCTGGATTTTCTGTTTCGTCTTTCCATTGATAGCCCAATTCGCGTAAGTGGCTAGTAAATGACAGCAAATCTTTGTCTTCAAGTTCAAAGCCACATAAAACACGACCATAATCTGCCCCATGATTACGATAATTAAATAAGCTAATATTCCAATGACAACCAAGGGTATTTAAAAAGCGAATAAGTGCACCTGGGTATTCAGGGAACTCAAAGCTATATAAACGTTCTTTAAGCGGTTTTGATGGTCTACCCCCAATCATATAACGAACATGGACTTTCGCCATTTCGTCATCAGATAAATCGACCACCGGATATCCGCCTTTTCGCAGATCTTTAATGATGCCATCAAGTTCTTCTTGGCCTTGCATTAAACGCACACCGACAAAAACATTGGCCAGCGCATCATCGTTATAACGGTAGTTAAATTCGGTTACCGCTCGCCCCCCAATCAAATGGCAGAAATCAAGAAAAGCTCCCGGACGTTCAGGGATCGTAACGGCTAATAACCCTTCACGTTTTTCACCTAACTCACAACGTTCTGAAACATAGCGTAGACCATGAAAATTCAAGTTTGCGCCTGATAAAATCGCAGCAAGTTGCTGATCGCGGATTTGATGCAGCTCGACGTATTTTTTTAGCCCAGCAAGAGAAAGTGCCCCCGAAGGTTCAGCAATCGCGCGGGTATCTTCAAAGATATCTTTAACCGCCGAGCAAATTTCATCACTGCTGACCGTGATAACATCATCAAGGTATTGCTGACATAAACGGAAGGTTTCACTACCAATACGTTTCACAGCTACACCATCAGCAAACATGCCGACTTGATCTAATGTGACTGGTTGGCCTGCATCAAGCGCTGCTTTTAAACAGGCAGAATCTTCAGCCTCAACCCCAACCACTTTAATTTCAGGTAGTAGCTGTTTGAGTAAAACGGCAACGCCTGCCGCCAAACCACCGCCACCAACCGGTACAAAAACACAATCAAGATGACCATTTTGTTGCACCAACTCAATACCAATTGTGCCTTGTCCTGCGATCACCGATGGGTGATCGAAAGGAGGGATAAAGGTATAGCCGTGTTGTTGCGCTAATTGTTCGGCATAGCCCTTAGCTTCATCAAAATTACTGCCATGCAGCACGACAATACCACCAAAACTACGTACCGCATCCACCTTGATATCAGGTGTCGTACGTGGCATCACAATCGTGGCTTTAACCCCGAGTTGCTGGCTCGATAAGGCTAAACCTTGTGCATGATTACCGGCAGAGGCTGCAATCACTCCTGCCGCTTTTTGCGGCTCAGTCAGCTGCGACATCATGTTATAAGCGCCACGTAACTTAAACGAGTGAACCGGCTGGCGATCTTCTCGTTTTAGTTGGATCTGATTTGCAATCCTTGCGCTCAGACGAGACATATTTTGCAATGGGGTGACTTGTGCCACCTCATATACTGGCGCTCGAAGGATATTGCGAAGATAGTCGGCTCCGCTAAGTAGCACTTCATCCGTGGCCTGTTTCACTTCGCTCATGATGATTATCCTTCTAGTTTAGACTTATCGCGCACTGCGCCTTTATCTGCACTGGTGGCGAGGTTGGCATAGGCTTTTAGGGCAAAAGAAACCTGACGTTCACGATCGACAGGCTTCCAACCGCGTTGGTTCGTTGCTTCACGACGTGCCGCGAGGGTTGCATCATCGACATTGAGCTCAATGCTACGGTTTGGAATATCAATGGCGATAATGTCGCCATTTTCGATCAGGCCAATCGTGCCACCGTTTGCTGCTTCAGGCGAAACGTGACCAATAGATAGGCCACTGGTACCGCCAGAGAATCGACCGTCAGTGATCAACGCACATTCTTTGCCAAGACCCATAGATTTAAGGTAAGTGGTCGGGTACAACATTTCTTGCATACCAGGGCCACCTTTAGGTCCTTCATAACGAATAACCACGACATCGCCTGCTTTCACTTTACCTGCAAGAATCGCTTCAACAGCGGTATCTTGGCTTTCAAACACAACGGCAGGACCTGTAAAGGTTAAGCAACTTTCATCAACGCCTGCGGTTTTAACAATACAGCCATCAAGTGCCATATTGCCTGACAGTACAGCAAGACCGCCATCTTGGCTAAAGGCAAACTCTTTACTACGAATACAGCCATTTTCTCGATCATCGTCAAGCGTTTCCCAACGGCAATCTTGCGAGAATGCTTGCGTGGTTCGGATACCCGCAGGGCCTGCGCGGAAGAACGTTTTAATTTCTTCTGAATCCGTTACTTTAATATCGTAGTGTTTGAAGCTTTCGGCAAAGGTTTCACCCAGAATATTGTGACAATCGTTATGGAAGAGACCTGCGCGATCCAGTTCACCTAAAATACTGTAAACGCCACCTGCTCGGTGAACATCTTCCATATGATATTTCGGTGTTGATGGTGCAACTTTACAGAGGTGTGGAACAATACGAGACATGCGATCAATATCGGTCATGGTGAAATCAATTTCACCTTCTTGCGCTGCGGCTAAAAGGTGTAAAACGGTATTAGTTGATCCCCCCATTGCAATATCTAATGCCATCGCATTTTCGAAGGCTTTTTTATTGGCAATGTTACGTGGCAATGCGGTTTCATCGTCTTGCTCATAGTAACGCTTAGTTAGACCAACAATACGCTTACCCGCGTTAATAAATAGCTGCTCACGATCAGCATGCGTGGCTAGCATTGAACCATTTCCTGGCTGGCTTAAACCAAGCGCTTCGGTTAAACAGTTCATGGAGTTAGCCGTGAACATACCAGAGCACGAACCACAGGTAGGACAGGCTGAACGTTCGATCTGCTCACTTTGCTCATCAGATACTTTAGGATCGGCACCTTGGATCATTGCATCAACCAAATCGAGCTTGATCACTTGCTCTGAAAGCTTGGTTTTACCGGCTTCCATTGGTCCGCCAGAAACAAAAATAACCGGAATATTTAAGCGAAGTGATGCCATTAACATTCCAGGGGTGATTTTGTCACAGTTTGAGATACATACCATCGCATCGGCACAGTGGGCATTCACCATGTACTCAACAGAATCTGAAATAAGCTCACGTGATGGGAGTGAATACAGCATACCGCCATGCCCCATCGCAATACCGTCATCAACAGCAATGGTATTAAACTCTTTGGCAATACCGCCCGCTTCTTCTATTTGCTTTGCGACTAATTGACCGAGATCTTTTAAGTGGACGTGACCGGGAACAAATTGGGTAAACGAGTTCACAACGGCAATAATCGGCTTACCGAAATCTTCATCTTTGACGCCAGTGGCACGCCAAAGCGCACGAGCACCAGCCATATTTCGGCCATGGGTTGTGGTTGCTGAACGGTATTTAGGCATAACAGAAAATCCTTTTTGAGCACTGTCGCTAATGCATTAGCGACAGTTTTGATATGTATTGGTTGGGTTGTGAAGGGCAATTACTTTTGTGGATAAACGTAATCTAACCAGCCCCATTTATCTTCTGTTTCACCATTGAACAGACCGAAGTAAGCGGCTTGCAGCTCTTTGGTGATAGGGCCTCGTTTACCTTCACCGACGGTAATTTGATCCACACTGCGTACCGGTACGATTTCAGCTGCTGTCCCTGTCATGAAGATTTCATCGGCAAGGTAAAGTGCTTCACGAGCAATGTTTTCTTCACGTACTTCGTAACCCCGTTCTTTAGCTAGGATCATAATCGTGTCACGGGTGATGCCGGGTAAAATTGCGCTAGTTGTTGGTGGTGTTGAAAGAACGCCGTTACGAATGACAAAGATATTTTCACCAGCGCCTTCTGATAGATAACCATCAACACTTAATGCGATCCCTTCTGCGTAACCATGGCGACGTGCTTCGCTACCAACCAGTAATGATGATAGGTAGTTACCACCAGCTTTCGCTGCGGTTGGAATGGTATTTGGTGCGGCACGATTCCAGCTAGAAATCATCGCATCAACGCCATTTTCCAGTGCTTCCTCACCTAAGTAAGAGCCCCAAGGGAAAGCGGCAACAATCAAATCCATTTTTGTATCAACGGGAGGACAAACCCCTAGGCCAACATTCCCCACATAACCCAATGGGCGAATGTAAGCAGAATCGAGTTTATTGACTCGGATCGTTTCACGGCAAATTTCCATTAGTTCATCGCAGCTGTATGGGATTGGGAAGCGATAAATTTTTGCCGAATTTTTTAGCCGTACCATATGTTCTTCATGACGAAAAATGGCTGGGCCTTTTGGCGTGTTGTAGCAACGGATCCCTTCAAATACTGAAGTACCATAGTGCATTGCGTGGGTTAAAACGTGAACATTAGCATCAGCCCAAGGCACTATTTCACCGTTAAACCAAATGTAATCTGCTGTATTTGCCATTTTGAATTCCTTTCTAAAATTTAATCCAGTAACTGCAGGGGGGAAGTCTCTACACTGATGATGTCCCACAGTTTTTCAATTTGGTTGATAAGCGTCGATATAGGACGAGTACTATCGACGATAATTTCGATTCTGGCTATCTTGCTGTGATGATTTTGTGTTGCATCGACTTTTTTTATGATGAAGCCACGATGGCGGATCACACGTAAAATTCGCTCAAGTAATACAGGCTTATCATTAGCGGTAATGTTGAGTAAATATCTTTCCATTAGGTGTTCTCCAGCATATCTTGGTTTGCAGCACCCGGTGGAACCAGTGGCCATACATTTTGTTCTTCATCAATTAGCACATGCAGTAAGTAAGCGGTTTTACTGGCGAGCATTTCTTCCAGTGCAGGAGCCACTTCTTCTTTGCGAGTAATGGTTTTTCCCGGAATATCAAACGCTTTAGCTAACATCACAAAATCAGGGTTATCATCTAGGATGGTTTCACTGTGGCGACCATCAAAAAACAGCGATTGCCATTGACGTACCATACCTAAGCGCTGGTTATTGATAAGTACCATTTTGACGGGAATACTGCGGCGCTTTAAGGTTCCCAATTCTTGTACATTCATCATAAACGAGCCATCACCAGAGATCAGAATAGATTGATCATCAGGACGGGCAACACTGGCTCCCATTGCTGCAGGTAAACCAAAACCCATGGTGCCAAGGCCGGCTGAAGTAATGTAGTTTTGTGGCTCACGAGGTTGAATATGCTGTGCGGCCCACATTTGGTGCTGACCAACATCGGTTGATACCATGCTGCTATCAGGCATCATATCTGACAATTGCTTAAGCAGTAATGGCGCGTAAATCAGATCGCCTGGATGGTCATAACGCCATTTGCCAATTTTACGAATATGTTCACTGTGAGTGAGCCAACGGCTGATATCTTGGCTCAGCTCTAACTGAGGCAAAATAGTATTAATATCGCCACGTAATGGCGCATCAGCATGACGTAATTTACTAAATTCAGCGGCATCAATATCAATATGAATCACTTTTGCGTGTGGCGCAAAGGTATCCAATTTTCCGGTTACACGATCATCAAAACGGGCACCAACCACAATTAATAAATCCGCTTCCTGTACCACTAGATTGGCCGCTTTTGTGCCGTGCATACCAAGCATGCCAAGATAATGGGGATCATGGCGTTCAATAGAGCCTAAGCCTTTTAATGTACTGACCGAAGGCATCGGATTAAGGTTTAAAAATTGACGTAACGTATCGGTTGCATGGGCAATTTGCACCCCACCACCGACATACATTACGGGACGATGACTTTGATCTAATAACTGTTGAGCTGCAGTGATAGCTTCACTATTAACCGTTGGAACCGCTGGTGGTTCAATTGGGGGGAGTAATTCGGTTGGCGCTTGTGCAAGCTGTACATCTTTGGCTATATCGACAATAACAGGGCCCGGACGACCAGCTTTAGCGACTACGAATGCTTCAGCAAGGGTTGGTGCAAGTTCATTGATATCGGTGACCAGATAGCTGTGTTTGGTACATGATAAAGACATCCCAATCACATCCATTTCTTGGAAGGCATCGGTTCCAATATGGGTGCTGGCAACTTGTCCAGTAATCGCAACTAGGGGGACTGAATCCATAAAGGCGTCAGCAAGTCCAGTGACGAGGTTTGTGGCACCTGGACCTGATGTTGCCATACAGACAGCGACATCTTGGGTGGATCGGGCCATACCAATAGCAGCCATTGCTGCTCCTTGTTCGTGACGGCAGAGGATATGCTCTACTCCACCATCATATAACGCGTCATAAATTGGCATGATGGCACCGCCTGGGTAACCAAATACGGTTTTGATACCCTGCTGATGCAGCGCTTTTACGACTAATTCTGCCCCTGTCATCGCAGCTCCTTGCTTGCTTTGCGAGATCTATTTGAGATGATAACGATTACTCAAATCCATTTGTTGAAAAAAGCCCCCGAACTTCTCAGTGCGGGGGCTTTTTGTTTGCGTCTTTGCGCTACTTTGCGCCAGCAAATCCCCGCTGCGGTGACATAATCACCACAATGACTTTAATAATGAGTACGAGGGATGTTGTTAAGCGCATGTATATTTGTCCAACTTTTGTTGTCTAGTTGTTGCTATATGTTAGTGGTAACACAGACATCTATCGCATGACAAGCAAAAACTGTGGTTTTTTTAGCAAACGAGCTGCATTTACAGGCATCTTATGAAACTAAAAATAAATATTTCATTAACGAATGTTTTTTTATCTCAGTGAGGTGATGGTTCATGACGCTTGCGATTGTTCATAGTCGAGCTTGTGTGGGAGTGCAGGCTCCACCTGTAACGGTAGAAGTCCACTTAAGTAATGGGTTGCCAAGTTTTACATTAGTAGGGCTACCTGAAACTACGGTAAAAGAGGCTAAAGATCGGGTTCGAAGTGCAATTATTAATGCGAATTTTGAGTTCCCATCACGACGTATCACAGTCAACTTAGCCCCTGCTGATTTGCCTAAAGAAGGAGGGCGATTTGATTTACCTATAGCGTTAGGTATTTTAGCGGCATCAGGTCAGATCCCAACAGATAAATTATCAGAGCATGAGTTTATCGGTGAATTAGCATTATCAGGAGAGTTACGACCTGTAAAGGGGGCACTGCCTGCTGCTTTAGCTGCATTAAAGGCGAAGCGTTGCTTTGTGGTGCCTGACAGTAATGGCGATCAAGTGGCTCTCGTCGGTAAAGAGGTTCATAAATCAGCATCCAATCTATTAGCCGTTTGTGGCTATTTATGCGGTCAACAACAATTAGCATTAAATTTTAGTGAGCAGCTTAAAGAAACAGCGGCTCCTTTAGAGCGAGATATGCAAGATATTATCGGGCAGCAACAAGGGAAACGTGCGCTAGAAATAGCCGCCGCAGGCGGTCATAATGTTTTGTTCCTCGGTCCTCCGGGGACGGGAAAAACTATGTTGGCATCAAGGTTATGTGATTTACTGCCGCCGATGAGTCATGAGGAAGCGTTAGAAACCGCGGCCGTCACCTCGCTCACACCACAATCCTTACACCAAGGAAATTGGTTAAAAAGGCCTTTTCGTACGCCACACCATTCGAGCTCTATGGCGGCATTAGTGGGCGGTGGTTCGGTACCTAAACCGGGAGAAATATCGTTGGCGCACAATGGGCTTTTATTTTTAGACGAGATGCCTGAATTTGAACGTAAAGTTTTAGATTCTTTACGCGAGCCATTAGAGTCAGGTCATATTGTGATTTCTCGTGCGACCAGTAAAACAACGTTTCCTGCGCGATTTCAATTGATCGGTGCGCTGAACCCAAGCCCTTCTGGGTATTATGACGGTAACCAAACACGTACCAACCCACAGGCGATATTACGTTATTTAAGTCGGTTGAGTGGCCCATTACTTGATAGGTTTGATATGTCGATTGAGATCCCTGCTCTACCCCGAGGAACGTTAACTAAAGGGGGAGATCGAGGTGATTCAACAGTAACGATTAAAGCGCGGGTCGATCATGCTCGTCAGCTAATGTTGACTCGCAGTGGTAAGGTGAATGCGCTGTTATCGACGCGAGAGTTAGAGCAGTATTGCCCACTTCAGCAAGCTGATGCGGCATTTTTAGAAAATGCGCTTCATCAGTTAGGTTTATCGGTACGAGCTTATCATCGAATCATTAAAGTGGCGCGTACGATAGCGGATTTGGCGGGAGAGCCTGATATCTCTCGAGGGCACTTAGCGGAAGCGTTAGGCTATCGCGCAATGGATAGGCTGCTTAAGCAGATTAATAGCCAAGTTATATAACAAAAAGTGTCGTTATTTGGATAATAAAAAAGGGCATTACAGCCCTTTTTTATTTTTAGATGATATTACTTTTTCAGTAAGTAGTTTACTAACTCAAAGTATTCGTTCGCTGATTTGATTTTACCTGTTTGTACAAGGTACTTGTTGTTAACCACAACAGCAGGCACACCGGTTAAGCCTGCATCTTCAAAGGCTTTATCAGAACGGCTTACCATTGAATTTACTGCAAAGCTATTATATGCACCATCAAATTCAGCCGCAGGAACTCCCTCATCAATGAAGATTTGACGCACTTCTTCTTCATTACGTGGTGGCTTGTTCATGGTGTGGATACGGTTAAAGAACACCGGTACCATTTTATCTTGAACACCTAATACCACAGAAGTCGCGAAGGCTTTACTCATTACTTTACCCATTGGGCCGCCCATGAATGAAACATGCCTTTTTTGGAACTTTACATTTTCAGGCAATTTAGTTTTTAGCTGTTTGATCATAGGTTCAAACTGATAGCAATGCGGGCAGTATAAAGAGAAGTACTCAGTCACAATGGGGGTTTCAGATTTTGGTAGATCGAGAACTTTGTAGTAATCACCTTCAGTAAATTTTGCGGCGTGCACTGAAAATGATAGTAACGCTGCACTAGCTAGCGTGAGTAACTTCTTGAACATTGATATAACTCCCTGATTATCCTTATCACGGTTATAAATATAACCTGAATTTTTATGTTAATACGTTTTTGTGTTTACCACTGTGGCATGAGTTGTAATGGTGCATCATGCAGCGAGGCAATTTGTTCTTTGAATGCAAGAACTTGCCCTTCCCAGTATTTTGCATCAGCAAACCAAGGGAATGCACGGGGAAATGCAGGATCTTGCCATCGTTTTGCTAACCATGCCATATAATGCACCATTCTAAGACCGCGTAAAGGCTCGATTAGTTGCAATTGACGTTGATCAAAATCTGCAAATTCACCATAAGCTTCAAGTAACGTATCCAGTTGGGCTAGTTGATCGGCGCGCTCACCGTTTAATAGCATCCATAAATCTTGGACAGCAGGACCATTACGAGCATCATCAAGATCGACAAACATTGGGCCATCACGCCATAAAATATTACCTGGGTGACAGTCACCATGAAGACGAATCGCTTGCCAATCAGACGACCAATGCTGTTCAAGGTTTTTAATCAGTAGATCAAGATCGGCAAAAAAAACATTCTTAAGATGATCGGGTATAAACTGACTGTGCTCTAATAATTTTCGAGGCTGATAGACGTATTCATCCAGACCCATGGTTGGACGGTGTTGAAAAGGCTGGCGTTGCCCCACGAGATGAATGCGACCTAAATAGCGACCGACCCATTCTAATTGGTCAAAATTATCGACTTCAAATTGTCGACCGCCGACACTTGGAAATAAAGCAAAACGATGACCATTAAAGGTATGTAGTGTTTTCCCATTGATATTTAGAGGTGCGGCAACAGGAATTTCATTGTCAGCCAATTCTTGTGTAAATTGGTGCTCTTCTTCAATTTGCTCATCACTCCAACGTTCTGAGCGATAGAACTTGGTGACATAACGTGCGCCATCTTCAGCTTTAAACTGGTAGACCCGATTTTCATAACTATTGAGAGCCAGTAATCCTGATTCTGCACGAACATCAATGCTATCTAAGGCATCAAGTAGCAAATCAGGTGTGAGATTCGAAAAACAAAAATCGTTTTTTTCCATGAAACAGCCTTAAAGATGGAAATTAAGGCTGCAGTTTACCTTAATCTTGAGATAACGAGAATTCAGGGGTAGATCTCTCCCGCCCTAGCGAACATGTGTTGTCATTAGTTTAGCGAAGACGTCGAATAAATCGAGTGTCGGCGCTGAGTGTTAACCATTAATATGTATCACGCTTTGTTAATAACATAATTGTAACGCAAGGCGATGGTTCAGCCTAAAATCAGTGCTTAAACTGGTGGTTTGGGCACAAAAAAGCCAGTGAATATTCACTGGCTTTTAACGTTAAATAATAGTGAGATTATTTAATAATACCGCGAGCGCGTAAGATAGCGGTTTTGAAATCATCTTCACAATCTTTTGCAAGCCCAGGGATCATGGCGTCTTTATCACTGTTACGCATCTTCAAATGATAAATCAGTACATCATCAGTGAGTGACTCTAATGGGCCGTTATACTTTGCTTCTTCAGCCAGTTTTAATAAAAACTCCACTAAATTTAGATCAGGATCTTTTTGCCATTCAGGATGAAGCAGTTCGATGAGCTCATTGACGCGATGCGTTTTCATAGTGACTCCGTAGTTGAGGCTGAGTGATCGTTATTACGAGCAAATTGTCATAGTTTTAATAGGGGTAAATTATAACAAAGCACACGGGGTTACAATCTGTTGTGCGGTGCTGTAATGACAAAACGAAGTAAAAAAAGCAGCCGAAGCTGCTTTATCTCAATCGTTTTATTATCATTACGCGATATTTTGCTTGGCGATTAATGACTGTATTTGAGTCTCTAACTCATCACGCTTTAGTTTTATATCGTTATTCGTCAATGAAATCTCAACAACGGCTGTCTGTTTCGTTTTAAAATGTGGAGCATGAGCCGTTGCACGAAGGCGTGAAGGGCTACGAGGGGTACTTACATACCTGACGGGAGATGCTGGTCGCATAAATCACCTGTTGTCAGGCTCATCCATGGCCGGAAGTTAGCAAGCTGATCGCTGAAGGGAAAATTCCCTACTGGGTTTACCCCATCCATCAGTATATCGCTTGGTTGTTAATTAGTTTGCGCTGAGAATAACAATAGCAATTTTAAAAGTCGAGTAAAAAGTAGCCGCTAAAATGCTAAGATTGAAGCATTAAGATGGTTGATTAAGCATGCCGTAAAAAAAGAATAGTAAAAGTGCTTTCGCTTGGCGTATTCAGATCCGTTTATGTTGTAATACGATGTGTGTATTACACTGCACATATTTTATGGAATAACCATATTATAAAAGAAGCCTTTGGAGAGGATGTATGGAGCAAGAGCAGCAACGCATTGTTGCCAACCGAAATTTATCTTATCGATTAGCTGAGTCTATAGGCCGCCGTATTTTGGCGGGAGAAACAGCGCCTGGTGATATTTTACCGGGTGAAGTCGAATTAGGTGACATGTATGGTGTAAGCCGTACAGCTGTTCGTGAGGCAATCAAAATGTTGGCTGCCAAAGGAATGGTGTTGCCTCGGCCACGTATTGGTACACGCGTGATGCCGAAAAAGAATTGGAACTATCTTGATCAAGATTTACTGGCTTGGTTAGATTTTGATGCCGATTCTGAATTATTAGAGGAATATCAACAAGCGCGTTTAATGTTAGAGCCAGAAGCGGCAGCATTAGCAGCTATTCATGCAACAGATGAGGAGCGTAAAGAGCTACAAAAGCTGTTGGCTGAAATGCATGAAATGGGCGATAACTTCGATCAAGAACATTGGATTGAAGTCGACACACGTTTCCATCAACTGATTTATTTTTCCTCTGGAAATCATTTTATTAGTCCGTTTGGTAACTTGTTTAAAGCGGTATTTGAAAACTACTTCCGTGTTGTTACGCGTGAACGTATTTTAAAACTTGATGCTCACCAACAAATCGTTGATGGCATTATTGCTCGCGATCCAGATGCTGCTCGACAAGCCACCTTATCACTACTACAAAAATAATAACTAACGGAGTATCGCTTATTTATCACGAGCGCTCCGTTTTTATTACGTATATTTTTATCTCATTATTATAAATATCACGAATCCTGACTTGCTTATTTTCAGCTTACAAGTGTAAGCTGAGTGGTGTGGTTATAGTAGAATAATGTCATGTTAGCGTGAGGTGGTTGAGTGATGAACAAATCGGTGGCAACTGAACAAGGGTATTCTGTTGCAGAGGAAGTAGCGAACAGTATAAGCCATGGGATCGGGCTATTATTTGGCTTGCTTGGGTTGTATTTATTACTTGAGAAAGCATTCTCTGTTAATGCTGACACGTTAAGTCTTATCAGCTATACCGTGTATGCGGTGAGCATGATATTGCTCTATTTAGCCTCTACCCTCTACCATTCGGTTTCATCACCTAAAGCGAAACGTGCGTTAAAAACGTTCGATCATTGTGCGATTTATCTTCTTATTGCTGGTACTTATACGCCTTTTTTATTGATTTCTCTGCGGACGCCATTAGCCATTGGTTTGATGAGCGTGATTTGGGGACTGGCGATTATCGGTATTATTGCCAAAATTGCATTTGTTTATCGATTTGAGAAATTATCACTGATCACTTATTTAACCATGGGTTGGTTATCGCTAATTATGATTTATCAATTAGCACTTATTTTATCGACGGGTGGTTTAGTGTTACTTGCTTTAGGCGGTGTGATTTATTCACTTGGGGTGATTTTCTACGTCAATAAACGTATCCCGTATAACCATGCAATTTGGCATTTATTTGTATTAGGTGGTTCTATTTGCCACTTTTGTGCGATTTATTTCTACGTCAAACCTGTGTAGTTCATCGCGTTGAAATGGATAAAAAAGGGAGCGCAATGCGCTCCCTTTTTGTTTTTAGTGCTATTAATCTCGCCAAAATGCAGGTGAAAATACGACTAACACAGTCAAAATTTCTAAACGTCCCATCAACATACCTAAGCTTAAGGTCCATTTTGATAAATCAGGCAAACTCGCGAAGTTACCCGTTGGACCGATAATACTCCCCATCCCCGGCCCCACATTAGCAACAGCGGTGACAGCACCTGTAATGCTGGTGATGGGATCAAGCCCTTGTAGACCTAATATCGCAGCAATGAAGATAATGGTCATGATAAAGGTCAATACTAATGCAACAACCGAGCGCACAATATCGTCAGTGACCGGTCTATCATTATAGCGTTGGACAAATAGCGCCGATGGGTGGATAGATTGCATAATTTGCTTACGTAGTAAGGCAAACGCGATCTGGAATCGAAAGATTTTTATTCCGCCACTGGTCGACCCTGAGCAAGCGCCTACCAATAAAGTGAAGGCGAAAATAATACTTGGCAATGGTCCCCATGCGGTGAAATCACCTAAACCAAAACCTGTTGTTGTCACAACAGATATGATGTTGAAAAATGATAATCGCAGCGAATCCATCAACGAATAATCTTTATTGAAGAACAAGCATGCAGCCACAATTAAACTGGCAACGGTCACAAACAAGGCATAGCCTTTTACTTGAGCATCACCAAATAAGGTTTTTGGATGGCGTTTTTTCAAGGCTTGGACAAACAGCAAAAATGGCAAGCCGCCAGCAAACATGAAGACTGTGGCAACCCATTGTGCACTGTGCGAGAAGTGATTCATGGAGCCATCAGAAGTGGAATAACCGCCCGTCGAAATGGTTGTGAAAGCATGGTTAATGGCATCAAATGTATTCATCCCTGCAAACATAAACGAGATAATGCAAAGCAGAGTTAACGTGAGATAAACATTAACGATATTCTTTGCAACGCTCTTGGTTCGAGGTGAGCTTTTATCTGACCAATCTGATGATTCGGTTTGGAATAAACGCATACCACCGACGTTCAGCATCGGGAGGATCGCTACTGCCATCACGATAAAGCCAACCCCACCGAGCCATTGCAGTGTTGATCGCCACAGCAAAATACTGGGTGCCATATCATCTAAACCACTTAAAACGGTAGAGCCCGTTGTGGTGATCCCTGACATAGTTTCAAAGTAAGCATCGGTAAAACTAATGTGATTAATAAATACAAAAGGTAAGGCCGCAAAAGCACTGGCGACAGTCCAAACTAAGGTGGTGATCAAGAACATGTCTCGCACGCTAAGCTTAAACTCTGGGGTTTTACCTAAAGTTAAAAATAAAAAGGCAACAGAATGGGTGATCAGCACCGCAGTGGCGAAATCAATAAACCCTTCGGTACCGGTAAAAAAGGCGACTAATGTCGGCACGTACATGAACAGGGCTAGCTTAGACAGCACTAACCCTAGTACAAACAGTATGGGACGATAATTAACCATGATCAGTTACAAGAAGAAAGGACTAGGTTGGAAGAGACGTTCAACATCTGGGATGTACTTCTTATCAACAAGGAACATCACCACGTGATCGTTTTGCTCGATGACGGTACGGTCATGGGCGATTAATACTTCTTCTCCACGGACAACAGCACCAATGGTGGTACCCGGTGGTAATTTAATATCGCTGATTGCACGACCAACCACTTTAGAGGTACTGGAATCACCATGAGCGATTGCCTCAATGGCTTCTGCAGCGCCGCGACGCAATGATGATACATTAACGATATCGGCTTTTCGCACGTGGGTTAATAGCGCTGAAATCGTCGCTTGTTGCGGTGAAATCGCAATATCAATGGTACCGCCTTGCACCAAATCAACGTAAGCACCACGCTGGATAAGCACCATCACTTTCTTTGCGCCCATACGCTTAGCAAGCATGGCTGACATGATATTGGCTTCATCATCGTTAGTAACCGCAATAAAGACATCGATCTGCTCGATATGCTCTTCGCTGAGCAATTCCTGATCTGAGGCATCACCACAAAATACGATGGTATTTTGTAGCATTTCAGACAAGTTCTCAGCACGCTCTTGATTACGTTCAATCAGTTTGATGCTGTAGCTTTGCTCTAAACGACGAGCTAAACCAGCACCAACGTTACCACCACCAACAATCATCAAACGCTTATAAGGCTTCTCTAGGCGCTGAAGTTCACTCATTACGGAACGAATATGGTTACTTGCGGCGACAAAGAAGACTTCATCATCAGCTTCAATGATCGTGGTACCTTGTGGACGAATCGGTTTACCTTGACGGAAAATCGCCGCTACGCGGGTATCGATGTGTGGCATGTGTTCACGCAATGCAGATAATGCATTACCAACTAGCGGACCGCCATAGTAGGCTTTTACCGCAACAAGGCCGACTTTATCTTCTGCAAAGCTAACAACCTGTAATGCGCCTGGGTATTCAATCAGTTTTTCAATGTAATCGGTCACCAATTCTTCTGGTGCGATTAAGTGATCAACAGGAACCGCATCAGATTGAAACAGTTGTTCTTTCTCTCGTAAGTATTCAGGTGAACGAATACGAGCAACACGGTTAGGCGTATTGAAAAGAGAGAACGCAATTTGACATGCGATCATGTTAGTTTCATCGGAGTTCGTAACAGATACCAACATATCAGCATCTTGTGCCCCTGCTTCTCGTAACGTGCGAGGGTGACTGGCAAAGCCTTGTACAACTCGAAGGTCGTATTTGTCTTGCAGTTCACGCAGACGCTCGGGATCCTTATCAACGATAGTGATATCGTTATTCTCACCAACCAAGTTTTCAGCAAGGGTGCCGCCAACTTGTCCGGCACCGAGAATAATAATTTTCATAGTCTATGCCTGATGTAAATGCCTGTAGAGATCAGCTGTAAGTACAACGTTCTGATCGGCGTTATAAAATATGAAAAAGCGGAATCTTGAGAGCAAGTTCCGCTTTTATTTAAACAATGATTACTCTGCTTTTGTTAGTACAGCGTAGTAAAAACCATCCATCGACTCTTCACCTGGCAGAATTTGACGACCAGGTTTCGCTGGATCGCTGCCAATTAATGTCGCATCTGACGTTCGTGCTAAAAACGCTTTTACCTGATCGCAGTTTTCTTGTGGCGTAATAGAGCATGTCGCGTAAACCAACGTACCGCCCGGTTTTAATTGCAGCCACATTGCGTCAAAGATCTCTGCTTGAAGTGTTGCCAGTGCCGCAATATCTTCGCCACGACGTAGCCACTTAATATCAGGGTGACGACGAATAACCCCCGTCGCTGAACATGGCGCATCTAGCAAAATACGATCAAATTTGTCACCTTGCCACCATTGTTCTGGGTAACGGGCATCAGCGCATAATACGGTTGCATCAAGGTTCAAACGTGCCAAGTTTTCGTGTACACGTTTAAGGCGATTTTCATCACAGTCAATCGCAACCACTTTGGTTGATGGTACATGCTCCATGATGTGGGCTGTTTTACCACCAGGAGCTGCGCAGCAATCAAGAATTAACTCACCCGCTTTAGGCTGTAAATAATCCACCGCTAACTGAGCAGCAGCGTCTTGTACCGAGACCCAGCCATCACTAAAGCCAGGAAGCTGAGTGACATCGCATGGCGAAACTAAACGTAGAGCATCTGCAGCCTGTGGGTGTAACTCGGTTGCAATGTCCTCGGCATCTAATAAAGCGCGGTAGGCATCGCGAGTATTGTGTTGGCGATTAACACGTAGCCACATCGGTGCTTTGGTGTTATTCGCTTCACAGATATCAGCAAATTGCTCGGGATAGCTTTCTTTTAATAACTTTAATAGCCAGCTTGGATGACCATATTTACCCGCATCATGGCTGATAGCTTGCGTATCTAAGGTTTCTTGTTGACGCTGATAATTACGTAAAATAGCGTTAATAAGCCCGCGAAGTTGTGGCTTTTTAAGTGTTTTCGTTGCATTTACTGTTTCAGCTACTGCGGCATGTGCTGGAATTCGCATGTACCCGAGTTGATATAAGCCCACTAAAATTAAGTGGTGGAATACGCGTTGCTTACCTTTTAACGGCTTATCCATTAACGCTTGAGTAATAGATTCTAAGCGAGGAAGCCAGCGAAGTACGCCATAGCAGATCTCTTGCAATAAAGCGTGGTCACGCTCTCTGATATCTTGTTGCGCAGCAGGAAGCGCGGCGGTTAATGACTGCCCTTGATCGACGACCTGATAAATAACTTTGGCCGCTGTGGCTCTTACATTCATAGCTGTTTCCTGAACTCGCCGTTAGTGCTGGCGATAACAATGTGGAACTTAAAAAGAAAAGCCAGTGACTACACACTGGCCTTGATATTTATAGCTGAGCGCCAGATTCAAACCATTCTCGACGAGAATTAAGCAAATCTGCTGCTGTCATCGCTTTCTTACCTGGCGGTTGCAGCGATAATAAGCGCAATGCGCCATTACCTGTCGCAACTAAGATACCTTGCTTATCAGCAGATAAAATTGTACCCGGTGCTTTACCTTGATTGTCAGCTTCAACAGCCGCTTGCCAAACTTTGATGTTTTGCTCTGCAACGGTGAAGTAACTCATTGGCCACGGGTTAAACGCACGAACGCAGCGCTCAATCGCAGCGGCATCCATTGTCCAATCAATTAACGCTTCTTCTTTG
The DNA here is from genome assembly GCF_003026755.1 of Photobacterium sp. GB-50. Lineage (NCBI taxonomy): Bacteria > Pseudomonadati > Pseudomonadota > Gammaproteobacteria > Vibrionales > Vibrionaceae > Photobacterium > Photobacterium sp. GB-50. The sequence goes on along the minus strand of NZ_PYNX01000020.1, from coordinate 10,238 downwards.
CTCAGCTTCTTGGCGTAGTTTGCTTGCTCATCGTCCTGCTTAACGGCTACGGCTGTGCCATTAGCAATATCAGATAAGCAATCAATTAAGGCATCAGGGCCAAGATCGGCTAATTTTTCGTACATGGTAGCGCTAGTATCTGATGCTTCAATTGGCAAGGTTGCCACTTTTAGCATATCACCCGTATCAAGGCCGATATCCATCTGCATGATAGTTACGCCAGTTTCTGTATCTCCCGCCCAAATAGAGCGTTGGATCGGCGCTGCACCACGCCAACGTGGAAGAATAGAACCGTGTACATTAATACAACCTAAACGTGGCGTATCTAATACTGCTTGCGGTAATAATAAGCCGTATGCCACCACAACCATGATATCTGCGTCAATGGCAGCTAATTCTTGTTGTGCTTCTTCATTGCGTAATGAAGCCGGTTGATAAACCGGAATATCATGTTCAAGCGCGATATTTTTAACTGGGCTTGCCGTTAGTTTTTTACCACGACCCGCTGGGCGATCAGGTTGAGTGTAAACAGCAACAACTTGGTGCTGTGAAGACAACAACGCCGCCAAATGACGGGCGGCGAAGTCAGGAGTACCTGCAAAAACGATGCGTAATGGTTTGCTCAAGGTAACCTCTAAATAATTAGTTTTTTGCGTTATGGCGTTTAATTTTTTCTAGTTTCTGTTTAATGCGCTGACGTTTTAAAGGTGATAAATAGTCAACAAATAGCTTGCCAGCTAAGTGATCTAATTCATGTTGTACACAAATCGCCAATAAGCCATCAGCTTTGAAGCTGTATTCTTTACCGTCACGATCCAGCGCAGTAACACTTACGCCTGCTGCGCGTGGTACAAAACCTCGCGCGGTAGGAACCGATAAACAGCCTTCTTCGATACCATCTTCACCGTGCTCTTCAGTAATTTCAGGGTTCACTAGTACCATAGGTTGGTTACGTTCTTCTGATACGTCAATCACTACAATACGTTGGTGAATATCAACTTGGGTTGCCGCAAGACCAATGCCTTCTTCGTCGTACATGGTCTCCAACATATCATCGATAATTGTTTGGATTTCAGGTGTTATCGCTTCGACTGGTTTAGCTACAGTACGTAGGCGTTCATCAGGAAAGGTTAGAACGTGTAATACAGACATAAGGACTCGAATTCGTTAACGGAAACTAAAAAATAAAACGCTGTTGGTCTAATTCTAGTCATTTTAAAGATCAAATAACAGTACCGAATTTTTTGTCATAGGTGAAAGACAAAGAATGAAAAAGCGTCCGTCAGTATTTTATTGGCAAAGTGATTAGTGTTAGCCGTAAGCAAACTTGACGCTATTGAGTTGCAACAGTTATCTATAAATAGTGACGTGAACCGAAAAGCGCTTTTTGCTCATCGTTAAACAGTCGACATATCAATAGGCTAATGCCAGTCTGAGACGATAAACGTATTTTATTTGTTGTAAGGCGGAGCCTTACGATTCGGTTGTGTTATCCAAGGAAGCGATCTCATGAAGCAATTGGGCATTATTCTTAGCTTTATGCTTTTTATCCCCTCTCTGTTTGCTGCGCCATCTCCATTACTTAAAAAAGATATACCAGAAGTCTACATCGTTAAGAAAGGTGATACGTTGTGGGATATTTCTGGGGTGTTTCTCGAAAATCCATGGTCATGGCCACAATTGTGGGAAAAGAATAGCTACATTAAAAACCCACACCTTATTTACCCAGGTGATCGCCTCCATCTTATCTGGGTTAATGGGCAGCCAAAACTGAGTTTGAAAAAGCATGTAAAACTGTCGCCAAAAGCGCGAGTTATTCGTGATCCTATTACGACCCTACCGGGATACTTAATGTTGGAGTACGTGGCTGAAAATAAATTAATCAGTCAAGAATCAGCCAAAACACAACCGCAAGTGTTAGGCTCAAGCGATGAACGTGGTTACTTGTCTGTCGGTGATATTGTATGGGCAGATCAGCCTTTGGCACCGACAACACAATGGCGTGTTTACCGTATTGAAGAAACGTTTACACGTAATGATTCAGCAACGGAGACAAGCCCTGAAGTTGATGTAAAGGTCATGACATTAAAGGAGATTGCTGATTTAACCGTCACTGCAGCCGATGATAAAACCAGTCAATTACGGGTTGATACCTACCGTCAGGAAATCAGTCAAAACGATATTTTATTACCATTATTAGTGAGCGGAGAGCCTAACTTATCGTTTTCACCCTCAACACCGCCAGAGTCAATGACTGCCAATGTGATTGGGCAACTTGAAGGGCGTAGCTACATCTCTAGCTTCGATGTTGTGGTATTAGATCGTGGGCATTTAGATGGTGTGGAATCAGGCTTTGTATTTGATTTATACAAACAAGGCGCCAAAGTTCAAGGTAAAAAAGGCAGTTACCATTACAAAGATAACCCATTAGCAGGCTCTACCCAGTTGGGGGAAGTCTCAGTGGGTAAATTAATGGTGCTTCGTCCTTATGAGCACTTTAGTTTAGCTGTGGTGATGCAAAGCTTAGAACCATTCAAGCCGGGTGTTATTGCTGTTCCACCAACGCGTTAAGATCTCATGAGTGAATCACTCTACCCATGGTTAGTATTAGCGATGACACCGTATTTAGGTGGTCATCGCATTAATAAACTTTTGCGTCATGTTTCGGCGCAACAATGTGTTGGCTCTTCATTTGATCAGTTGTGTCAGCTAGGTTTGACTCACCAACAAGCCACAGCGATTACTTCCCCCAACCAACAGCGTATCGATCAAGCGTTGCGTTGGCAGCAACATCCGGATCAACATATTTTGACTCTAGATTCTCCTGCTTACCCTTATTTACTGAAACAAATATCATCTCCACCGCCACTGTTATTTGTCCGTGGTGAGGTCGCTTATTTAGCTCAACCACAAGTGGCGATTATTGGTAGTCGCGCCGCTTCCATTGATGGTAGAGAGGCGGCATTTAATTTCGGGTATGCACTAGGGCAAGCGGAGTATGTGGTTACCAGCGGACTTGCTTTAGGAATTGATGGACAAGCTCATCTGGGGGCATTGAAGTCCGGCGGCGCTACCGTTGCGGTGTTAGGCTCTGGTTTAGATCAGATTTATCCTGCTCGCCATCGTCAGTTAGCGAATGAGATTGTAGAGCAAGGTGCATTGGTTTCAGAGTTTTGGCCTGATGAAAAACCTCGTCCACAAAACTTTCCGCGTCGCAATCGAGTGATCAGTGGATTGTCGACAGGCGTATTGGTAGTTGAAGCGGCAGAAAAAAGCGGCTCATTGATTACTGCGCGTTATGCGTTAGAGCAAGGACGAGAAGTGTTTGCCCTTCCAGGCTCTATCTATAATGCGCAAAGTCGAGGCTGTAATGCATTGATAAAATCTGGTGCTAAACTGGTAGAAAGCCCCGCAGATATCTTTAATGAAGTCGGAACCTTAACTGAGTGCGCAATAAATAACCAAATAGGCTTGCCTTTTCCACAACCTGAAAATGAAGAATTGCCATTTCCAGCTCTGTTGGCTAACGTAGGCACCGAAGCAACACCCGTAGATGTAGTTGCTGAACGCTGTGAACAGCCTGTCCATGAAGTATTAACCCAACTTTTAGAGTTGGAATTACTGGGCCTGGTCAGTGCAGTACCTGGTGGTTATGTCAGAACGAGGAGGAGCTAGTCATGATGGACATTCTTATGTACCTGTTTGAAACTTACATCCAAAGTGATGCTGAGTTGATGTTTGATCAAGATGAACTTTCCGAAGAGTTAATTCGTGCTGGGTTCCATCAAGATGATATTTATAAAGCGCTTAATTGGTTGGAACAACTCGCAGCGTTACAAGAAACTGAACATACTCCTTATGTAAATAATTGCGCAGCAACATCAATGCGTGTGTATACCGAGCAAGAGATGATCCGTATGGATGTCACTTGTCGCGGTTTCTTGATGTATCTTGAGCAAATCCATGTGCTAAATGCCGATACCCGTGAAATGGTGATTGATCGGATCATGGAGCTCGATACCAATGAATTTTCATTAGATGATTTGAAGTGGATTATCTTAATGGTGCTGTTTAATGCCCCCGGTAATGAAACAGCGTATAGCCAGATGGAAGAGTTGCTATACGGTGCGGAAGACGGCGCAGTGCATTAAAATTAGCGGGCCTTAAAGTGGCCCGTTATTGTATCTATGCTATTTGTCGCGATAGCGTGTAAAACGCGATATTCCTTTTTAAGCGAGCAGTAATGACAACCAATAACCCACCTTTATTCTCTGCCCATGAGCAGGCGCTATCACATACACCGTGCCCACAATGTGGTGGCGAATTAGTGATGCGATTTGGTAAGCGTGGTCCTTTTCTTGGTTGCGATCATTATCCGAGTTGTGACTATATTCAGCGATTAAATCACAACGATGGACATGTAGTGAAAGAGCTCGATATGCCTTGTCCTGAATGTGAGAGCCCATTGGTATTACGCCAAGGTCGTTATGGGATGTTTATTGGGTGTTCAGCATACCCTGCTTGTCACTATTTAGCCTCAACGGAAAAAAAAGCAGAGAATACCTATGTTGGATGTCCTGAATGTCATAAAGGCCATTTAACTGAGCGTAAATCCCGTTATGGCAAAGTGTTTTACGCCTGTGATCAGTATCCAAGCTGTCGCTTTGCTGTGAATAACAAACCCGTTGTCGGTACGTGCCAACAATGTGGCTTTGGTTTGCTAATTGAAAAGAAATTAGCCAGTGGTGTGAAACTGCAATGTGCAGATAGAAAGTGCCATGCTTATCAAGATCCTGATAGTGTTGATAAAACAGCATAAAAAAAGCCTGCTCAGACGCAGGCTTTTTAAATTGGAGTAAATATTAACGCGGCAGTGCGGGGAAATCCTTCTCATCCAGCAAGCTTGATAACATGATCAAACGATACTGCAATTGCTCTGGTGTATCAGCACACACGTTAATGTGCCCCATTTTACGCCCTGCTCGTTTTTCTTTACCGTACCAGTGTACATGGCAACCTTCTTGGGCATAAACCACATCAGGAATGCTATCTAAACCTAAGATATTGATCATCGCACTTGGACGAATGAGTTGAGTACTACCAAGAGGAAAATCACATACCGCGCGTAAGTGGTTTTCAAACTGACATGTTTCTGCACCTTGCTGTGTCCAGTGGCCTGAGTTATGAACCCGTGGTGCGATTTCGTTTACCAGTAGTTCGCCATCGAGATCGAAAAACTCGATAGCTAACACGCCGACATAATCAAGGCTATTAGCGACGGCACGGAACATGTTATCGGCTTGCGCTTGCAGTGGTGAGTCACCCACAATCGCAGTTGATAAACTTAGTACGCCATCAGTATGGATATTCTCAGTTAAGTTAAATACCTGAATATCACCACTGCGATTACGGGCACCAATCAATGATACTTCGCGTTGAAAAGGAATAAATTGCTCAGCAACAATAGCCTGATTAGGAGAATCAGCAATACATTGCGCCATTTCAGGCCAAATATCATCAATCTGTGCGCTTTCTTTTAAGCGCCACTGCCCTTTACCGTCGTAGCCACCTAATGCACTTTTTAACACCAGCGGTAACCCGATTTTTTCAATTGCAGTAAGAAGATCTGCACGTTCAGTGATTTCATGGTATTTAGCATTGCGCACGCCAGCATTATCTAATAACGCTTTTTCTAGACGACGATCGCCACCGGCTTTGATTGCTTCTGGCGTTGGGAAGAACTTCTCGCTGGCAGCACAAATATCTAAAATATCGTGAGGAATATGTTCAAACTCGGCAGTGATCGCATCAACGTCATTAATCGCTTCAACGAGCGAGTTCGACATTGCTTGTTGGGTAAGAGGATGAACCACTTTATCACTCTCTACATCATAAGCGATCACATTGATGTTAAGAGGAGCGCCAGCCAGTGCCATCATACGGGCAAGTTGGCCAGCACCAAGGACTAGCACATTATTCATTATGCATCCTCTGCTGGATTTGGGTTGCTTAATACCGTTTCTGTTTGCTCTTTGCGGAAAGCATCAATAGCGGCCAGTACTTGCTCATCTTGAGTGCCGATAATTTGTGCGGCTAAGAGACCTGCATTGGCAGCCCCTGCATCACCAATTGCTAAGGTACCAACAGCAATACCTTTGGGCATTTGAACGATAGAAAGCAATGAATCCATTCCTTTTAATGCACGTGATTGCACTGGTACGCCTAATACAGGCACGCTAGTGAAAGCCGCTGTCATCCCCGGTAAGTGAGCTGCACCGCCAGCACCTGCGATGATCACTTTAATGCCACGCTCTTGTGCACTTTCAGCGTATTCGGCTAGTAAATGTGGCGTGCGGTGAGCCGAAACGACCTTTGTCTCATAAGGAACATTGAAACGATCAAGCATCTCAGCCGCATGTTGCATGGTTGGCCAATCAGATTTTGAACCCATGATAATTCCAACTTTCATCTCATTCTCCTTCAGGTCATAACTTAACATCGTGTTGATGGCTGCATTATACGGTGATTTAGCTCAAAGGAAAACGTTTGCGTCATGAATATTGACTGTCTTATAACCGAGCATGGAGTTGTGACTAAGGAGTAGGTAGAATGAAATTGAGAAAGTAAAACAACAATATTTGCTGAACAAATAATGAGGATACTGTGGAGAATTTTGCTCAAGTCGTCGCAGCTTTAAAGCAAGGTGAAGTGATCGGGTACCCAACCGAAGCGGTGTTTGGTGTCGGCTGTGATCCGGATAATCAAGAAGCGGTTGAAAAACTATTAGCGATCAAACAACGCCCAGTGGAAAAGGGCTTAATTTTGATCGCGGCGAATTACGATCAGCTGCTGTCATATATTGATGAAAACCAATTGACCGAACAACAAAAGCAAACCGTGATGGCAACATGGCCAGGGCCTGTGACTTGGGTAATGCCGACTAAGCCTAATGTTCCCTCGTTTTTAACGGGGCAATTTACTACGATTGCGGTACGTGTGAGTGATCATCCACTCGTGCAACGCTTATGCTTGGAGTTTGGTAAACCTATCACCTCAACCAGCGCAAACTTAACAGGCCAAGAGCCAGGTCGAACAGCGCAAGAGGTTGAACAACAGTTAGGGCATTGTTTAGCTGCAATCTTGCAAGGGGAAACAGGCGGACGCACCAATCCTTCCGAGATACGTGATGCGCTTAATGGCAATATCTTCCGTCAAGGGTAAGGGATAAAGAGTATGGATAGCCAAGTAGATAAAAGTGCAGTTAAAGCCTTTTTGTTGGATTTACAAGATCGTATTTGCCAAGCATTAGAGCAACAAGAAACAACCGTCGCGTTTGAACAAGACCAATGGCAGCGTGAAGAAGGTGGCGGTGGTCGTAGTCGTGTATTACGTGATGGCGAAATCTTCGAGCAAGCAGGTGTGAATTTTTCTCATGTTTATGGTGCTGAAATGCCAGCTTCTGCAACAGCACATCGGCCAGAATTAGCCGGTCGTCGTTTTGAAGCGATGGGCGTGTCATTGGTTATTCACCCTCGCAACCCTTATGTGCCAACCTCTCATGCCAATGTTCGCTTCTTTATCGCAGAAAAAGATGGTGAAGCTCCGGTTTGGTGGTTTGGTGGTGGCTTTGATCTTACCCCGTTCTATCCTTTCGAAGAAGATTGCCAACACTGGCATGATACAGCTAAACAGTTGTGTGCGCCGTTTGGTGATGATGTTTATCAACAGCACAAAGCATGGTGTGATAAATACTTCTTCTTACCGCACCGTAATGAAACCCGCGGTATAGGCGGTCTATTCTTTGATGATCTCAATCAATGGGGATTTGATAAGAGTTTTGCTTATATGCAAGCGGTAGGTAATGGCTTTATCAATGCCTACATGCCGATAGTACAACAGCGTTATTATCTACCCTATGGTGAACGTGAACGGGAGTTTCAGTTATACCGTCGTGGACGTTATGTCGAATTTAATTTGGTTTATGATCGTGGCACTTTGTTTGGTTTACAGAGTGGCGGAAGAACGGAATCTATTTTAATGTCGATGCCACCATTAGCACGTTGGGAGTACTGCTATGAACCAGAGCCCAATTCAGCAGAAGCGCGACTGTATCAAGATTATTTAAAACCACGAGAGTGGTAATCAATTATTGAGCTCAGATCACGGAGTGATAGAGCCTTCTTAATATAAAGAGAGAATTCGTATATGGATAAGTACGTCGTATTTGGTAATCCGATCGGACAAAGTAAATCTCCGTTCATTCATACCTTATTTGCCCGTCAAACGAGCCAACAGATGACATATACCAGTCAACTTGTTGCCATTGATGGTTTTGTGCAAGCGGCAGATATGTTTTTTAATGATGGTGGTAAAGGTTGTAACATTACTGTGCCATTTAAAGAGCAAGCTTATCAATATGCGACCAAGCTAACTGAACGTGCTCGCTTGGCTGGTGCCGTAAATACACTTAAGAAATTGGATGACGGCGGTGTATTGGGTGATAACACTGATGGTGAAGGCCTTGTTCAAGATCTGATAAATCAACAGGTCGAATTAAAAGATCAACGCATCTTATTGTTAGGTGCCGGTGGTGCTGCTCGTGGTGTGCTTTTACCATTATTAGCACAGCAACCTAAACAATTGGTTATAGCCAACCGCACAGTAAGCAAAGCAAAACAATTGGCAGAGCTGTTTTCTTCTTACGGTAATGTTATTGCACTAGAGCACGCCGAACTCGAAAACCAAACCTTTGATGTGATCATCAACTCAACGTCAGCCAGCCTATCTGGAGATGTGCCAGCGATATCTCCAACGGTGATTGGTACGAATACCACGTGCTATGACATGGTGTATGGCTCAGCAATAACCTCTTTTAATGGTTGGGCGAAAGAGCATGGCGCAGTAAAGGTGTTAGATGGGTTAGGAATGCTCGTTGGACAAGCTGCTGAAAGCTTTATGTTATGGCGCGGGCTTCGTCCGGGAGCTAAACAAGTACAACGTGAGTTGCGCCGAACTTTACAAGAGTAAAAGTAATGAACCAAGATATTCTATTTTCAGATATTCAATCATGGGATGCTGTTCGCCAAGCCGTTAACTTCCCTGCTCAGCAAGGCGGCGCACTGATCATCTGTTGGGTAACCTTAAACTGGCTACAACAGCACAGTGGTAAAGCCTTAAATAACGAAGCTGATATCCTCGCTGAGTTTTCTTCATTGCGTTTTGATCTTGAAGAGTTGGCTGAAGAAATGATTGAAGATGAATGTTTTGACGATAATGGTGATGTCGTTATTGGCTAAGTCACTCAAATAATTATCGAGAAGCCTTATCGTTAGATAAGGCTTCTTTTTATTTACAGCGGAAGTTCTTCGCAAAGGTACTCATTTTTGAGTCGCACATAGTTATCTGCTGATTGTGATAAAAAGGTTTTCTCTTTGTCCGTTAAAGGGCGGGCTTGTTTGGCGGGACTGCCAACATAAAGAAAACCAGATGCTAGGCGTTTATTGGGTGGAACCAAACTGCCTGCGCCAATGATGACATCATCTTCGATAATAGCCCCATCTAAAATAATTGCGCCCATCCCCACTAAAACACGATGACCTATTTGGCAACCATGTAACATCGCTTTATGTCCCACCGTTACATCATCACCAATAATCAGCGGAAAGCCATCAGGGTGATCATCACTGACACGGCTAACGTGTAGCACGCTACCATCTTGAATATTCGTACGTTTACCGATAGTGATGTAGTTCACATCGCCACGCGCAGCGACTAAAGGCCAAATACTACTGTCATCATCACAGCGAATATCCCCCACTAAAACACAAGATGGATCAACATAGACATTATTTTCCAGTGTTGGATGAATATTTTTATAGCTACGTAATGAGGAAGTCATAGTAATACCTGTATAGGGGACGGATTTTTAACCAAGAGTAACTAAATAGACGCGTGAATTGTAGTCAATCAATAGCACTCTGAGTATTATTTGTTCGAGTGATTAAATATGTCAGAATTATTTCACTTTAGCCCTTGCTAATGTGATCGAACTCTCTATACTACGACCCCACTGAGACAGACAACGGCGCAAGCGGTTACCGAGTTCAGTATTGTTCTTTAACAATTTGACCATGCAATCTGTGTGGGCACTCGTTGAAAAGTTAAGTCGAAAGATTTATCAATGATACTAGTGACCAATACAAATAACTTCGGTTATTTGGCACAGTCAATTCAAATAT